>CAZNWL010000126.1:0-3727 GCA_964577045.1 uncultured Planctomycetia bacterium
ACAGTATTTAAATACCGTAAGATATCCAAACTATATTCTATTTCGTGTTTTTCCCCTTCTTGTTTACGGTGAGGTATAGGATCGGTAAGCAGCCACCCCATTTTTTTCATCCATCCTACCCTTTTGGGTATTCCGGCTAAAAACACAAATATATGCGCCCGAACAGTGGGATGAAGCACAATCGCTAAATCAAACTTTTTCTTTCCCAAAGCCCAGGCAAATTTCAATCCCCCCCAATAACTTTTTTGCGGCCCGTTTTTATCATAGATGATGACTTCATCCAGATAGGGATTATCTAAAAGTACATCTTTGGTATAAGGCTGGCAGATAAAGGTTATGTGGGCATGGGGAAAAGCCTGCCGTAAATTTTTTATTACCGGCGTAGTCAAAATAACATCGCCCAAACGGTCGGTTCTTACCAGAACTATGCGTTTAAACTCGTTCATTAGCGTATTTATCAGCCATTTCCTTAACGGCTTTTAAAACCTCTTCGGGAGAAATTTTCATATACTCAAGGCGGGCAGTATAATCATTTTCTCTGCTGGAAGGCGCTAAATTTATTTTTTTAGTCAAAACTGAGAAATCTTTTGACCAAGGGCCATATCGCCGGGGGTCGCTGGGGCCAAAAAGTGCGACAATCGGCAGGTTGAGATAACTGGCCAAGTGCATAATACTAGAATCAACGCACAAAACGAGCCAAGCGTAGTTTTTAAGCAAAAAATACACCTCTTCCATCTCGGTCTTTCCTACCAGGTCAACCACTCCTTTAAAGGATAAAATATCTTTATAAAACGTACGTTCTTCCTCAAGGCCCAGAATGGCCAAAGAATATTTTTGGCTTAAAGGCCCGATAACTTTTCGCAAATATTCATAAGGATATTGTTTGAGGCGCTCTTTAGACGAACAAGCAATAAATATGGATTTCGTCAGGTTTAACTTCCGGTATTTTTCTTTCTGGCCTGGTTCTAAGAAAAATTGTCCGGCTAAATTACTCTGCCGGGGCGCAATCCTATCTAACAAGCCTAAATATTCATCCTTAACATGCTTGGGTTTAGAAAAGATGCGTAAAGATGGCGTCTTTTTTTTAACCCCCATAATAAAAGGAAACAGGGTATTTTTTAAATCTGCAATCAGGGTATATTTACCTCTTAGGTTTAAAGCAAAGTTAAATTTTTGCTTAAGCGGCCAGGATTTATCAAAAACTTTTACCTCGTTAATATAGTTATTTTTAAGAAGAAAATTCTTTGTTTTCGACGATGCGATTGCCGTGATTTTAGCCTGCGGATAATTTGCTTTCAGGCGGTCTAAAACCGGCAAGCCAATTATTACATCGCCTAAATTAGTGGGAAAATTTATCAGGATATTTTCAAGCATTTTCTATTTGTCTATTTACGAAAGTTTCGACTTCTTCAACGGTTATGTTCTTCATGCATTTATTATCCCGGCAATTAACTTGATAGCAGGGCGTGGGACAGACTGCGTCTTTCTGAATGATTATAACCTTTTTCCCGCGCGGCGCGGTTATTTCTTTGGCGGTCGGCCCGAATAAAACCAAGGTCGGAACTCCTAGGCCAGCCGCTAAATGCGCTGGCCCCGAATCGTTAGAGATAAAAATCCGGCTGTTAGCAATTAAGGCTCCCAATTCTTTGAGGTCAGTAGTCCCAGAAAAATCATAAGCTTTGAATTTCATTTTGGACATGACTTCTTGAACAACTTTTTTTTCTTTAGCGGTTCCGATGAAGATAACTCCGGTATTGTATCTTTCAACCAAAAAATCGGCCAGACGGCTGAAATTTTCCGCAGGCCAGCGCTTTGGCTCCCAATTTGCCGCAGGATTGATTGCAACAATGAATTTGTGTTTCTGCCTTAAGGGGGCAAGCCGGGAAATTATCGAAGTTTGCGCTGAATCTGGTATAAAGAAATCGGGTATTTCTTTGGCGGTGTTTATGCCTTTAGCTTCGAACAGGCTTAAATAATAATCCTGGCGGTGAAGCCGAGGTTCGGGCCGAATCATCTCGGTTAAAACTAAAAAGTTCTTGATGCGCCAATAACCTATACGTTCTTTTATGCCGGCTAAACGGCAAACTAAAGCCTTGGTGAATGAATGATGAATAAGGAAGGCAGTATCAAATTTTCTCTCCTTTAAAGATTTAATAAACTTTATTTTAGAAATTAAGGATTTCTGGCCTTTACTTTCATCAAAGATAATCACTTCGTCGATATAAGGGTTATCTTGAAAAACTCCTGCTACCCGCGCAGGAGCCATCACCCCCAAATAAGCCGAAGGTATTTTATCTTTAATCGCCCTAAAAACCGGGGTAGTCATTAAAGCATCGCCCAGCCAGTTAACGGTCACCACCAATATTCTTTCCATTTTAAAAGGGCCTCTTTGGTTTTCTAAAAGCGTTGTAAAAACCGCTTAATTTTGCCCAGAAGTTTTGGCCTAAATCGCGATTAGTAACTTTAATCCTTCTCAAGGCGAAACGGTCGAGTTTTTTCGAAAACCCCCGGTTAGTGGCACAAGCGCAAAGATAGCCGGCATCCTTAACTAAATCTAAGGTTTCTGCGTTAAAACCTCCAATCGGATAAGCCATAGCCACAATATCTCTTGAAAATATATCGGAGAGCATTTTCTTTGAATCTTTAATCTGTCTTTCCTGTTCTTCCCGGGTTAAGCTGGGGAAATAAGTATGCGATATGGTATGAGAACCTATATCAATCTTACTATCAGCCAGCGCAGCCAAAATATCGCTTTTTGAAAGATACTCCTCTTTTCCTATATATTCAGGAACCAAGAAAAAAGTAGCCGAAAACCCAAAATCTTTTAATATCTTTATAGCTATCAGATTATCTTTCAACCCATCATCAAAAGTTATGATTACTGATTTTTTTGGCACAGCTTTACCATCTTCGAGCAGTTGGCAATAGTCTTTAAGGCTGGTTACGCGGTAATTTTTATCCCGGATAAATTCCATTTGTTTTAAAAAAACTTGAGGGCTTACTGCCGCATATTTATCTACACGCGAACCATCGATAGAATGATAGGTTATGATTGGCGTTGTATAATTAAAGTTAAGATATCCGAAGAATGAAAAAATAAGCGTTAAAAAAACCGCTAGCCCTATAAAAATCCGTTTCACTCTATAACCTCCTTATAAACCTGTAGGGTTTGCGAAGCCATCTGGGCTAAGGAAAACTTAAAAACATCCTGCGCCGCATTTTCCACTATTTTTTTCCGCAGAGAATCGTCTGATATAATTTCTTCTATCACCGCCGCCAAACTAAAAGGTTCATAGTTATAAAATAGTATTCCGTTTTCCCGGCTGCGGATAATTTCCGGTATCCCCCCGGTACAGTAACCGATAACCGGAACTTTTTTAGCAAAAGCCTCCACCACCGAATAGCCGAAACCTTCTTTTGCCGAAGGGGCTATCAGTAAATCAATCAAATCAAGAAATTCACCCGGAGGTAATGGTAAAAATCTTATATTGGCTTCCAAATTCCCGGCGCTAATGGCTTTCTCAAGTTTTCCTTTTAATTTTCCTTCTCCGGCAATCAAAAGGTAGATATTTTTATAGCGCGCAAGCAATTTCTTGAACGCCTCCAAAGCTAAAAAATGGCCTTTTTCCTGCGATACTCTTCCGAGTATCCCGATTAAGAAGTCTTTCGATGAAAAACCACGGCTTTCTTTTTGGCCTGGCCCGGGAGAAAATTCATCAATATCAAC
>CAZNWL010000127.1:0-3693 GCA_964577045.1 uncultured Planctomycetia bacterium
CAAATTACAATAAACAAATTACAAACAATATACAAATGAAGAAAATTACAAATTATAAAAAATTTTTTGTATATTGTATATTGGGATTTGTAATTTGTTTGTAATTTGGAATTTGTGATTTGGAATTTCATATAAATACATTTATAGCATTTCAATTGCCGCAAAGGCTAAATCAATCATTTTCATTTCCGCTTCAAAATAGCGAAAATCAGTAAAACCCATTTGGCCAGTGATAAGATTGTCTGATACTGCGCAAATAGCGCCTACTTCCCTATTGTTTAAGTTAGCGATAGTCACAAATGGGGAAGTCACCATATCCACGGCGATTGCCCCTTTTTCAATATAAGGATTAACAATCTCTTTAGTCTCCCGAAAAATTGCATCGGTAGTCCAAATACTTCCTTTATGCACGCTACCGGCTTGTTTAAAAATATTTTCTAAGGCGGCGTTTACCTGAAGGCTGGTTTTAGGCACAAAATCACTCTGCACATAATAAGGGGTAGTTCCTTCGCCGCGTAAAACTTCATCAACTAGGACATAATCGCCGATATTGATATCCTTTTTCAAAGCGCCGCAGGAGCCGAGGCGGATAAAAGTCTTTACGCCTGCGGCACATAAAAGCTCTGTGGCCAAAGCCGAATCCGGAGCATAAAAACCGCCGTTGCCTACAGTTACTTTCTTACCTTTATATAGGCCGGTCCAAAAGGTATAGGCTAAAAAAGTAAAGTTTTTCACCGGGTTTTCTAATTTCGGCAGGCACATCTGTGCCCGGTGAGCCTGGCCGCTAATTAAAGCAATATCGCCAAAATCGCCATCTTTAAACTGGAGCGAATAAAGAAGCTCCTTTGCGGTCATATGCACGTCGCGCTGCATCATGGTTAAATCCTCCCTAATAACGCCTGCTTATCAACTTTTCCGGTTCTGTTTTTTGGCAGTTCTTTTACAAACTCAAAACAATGCGGCATTTTAAAATGAGCCAGATGCTCTTTCAAAAAACCTTTCAACTCCTGCTCGTCTAAACTCTGGCCGTCTTTGACGCTCACAAAAGCTTTGGGCACTTCGCCCCTTAAATTATCCTCAATGCCGACCACCGCGGCTTCCTTAACTTTGGGGTGGCTTTGGATTTTTTCCTCAACCTCTGCCGAAAAAACAATCTCTCCGGCAACTTTAATCATATCCTTCTTCCTTCCGGAAATATAATATAAACCCTGCTGGTCAAAGTAAGCGATATCCCCGGTTTTAAACCAGCCGTCCGAAGTTTTAGCTTCAGCGGTCAACTCCGCTTCACGGAAATATCCGGGCGTGACGCTCTCACCTTTCACCCAGAGCTCGCCCGGCTGATGCTGCCCTAAAGAAGTACCGCCTGCATCAACAATTTTTACTTCTAAATCTTTATTAAATTTACCGATACTTTTTAAATTTTGGTCGCCGATGGATAAACTATTGGGGGCGGCAGTTTCGGTCATGCCCCAACCATTGCCCAGCTCGGCATTAGGATAAGCCGAATGGAATTTTTTTAGAAGCTGGGGCGATGAAGGCGCGCCAAAAACAACCGCATAGCGTAAAGAAGAAAAATCAAAGCCAGAATAATCTTTCAAAGAAAGAATGGCCATAAACATTGCCGGGACTATACAAAAAATAGTGGCTTTGCGTTCTTGAATATTTTTTAAAAACTCCAAAGGGTGAAAGCGCGACATTAAAACCAGAGTGGTGCCGAAATAAACCGTAAGCAGGATATAGACTAAACCTCCGATATGGGAAAACGGCACCCCCCCACATAAAAATATATCACGAGGAGTAAGTTTTAAGAAATAATCTATGGTTTTAGGCGGGTTATCCAGATGCGCATAGTTTAACATTACCCCTTTGGGATGGCCGGTTGAGCCGGAAGTATAAAATATGGCAGCCAAACTATCTTCAGAAATTTCTTCAAAAATAACTTCTTCTTTTAAATATTTAATCTCTTTGATTATCTCTTTTAGCCCGGGACATCTATTTTTAACTACTACCAGGTCTGCTTCTTTTTTGCCTTGAGTAATTAAAATTTCTGACTGGCTGTGATTGATAAAATTTATAACCTCCTCTTCGGTAAGCATAAAATCTAAAGGCACGGCAACTGCCCCCAAGCTAAAAATGCCTAAAAAACTGTAAACAGCCTCAAGGTTATTAGGGAGAAAGATGGCCACCTTATCGCCCTTTTTAACCCCCTTACTTTTAAGGAAATTGACGGCTTTGGCGGTATTTTCCCTGAGCTCGCTAAAGGAAATCACCTGGCCTTCAAAGATAATTGCCGGTTTTTCCGGTGAATTTTTAGCCTGATTTTTAAGGAGTTTTTGGATCTGCATGGAAAAATAATAAAATTAAATTAGTAAAATTTTACTATTTCCCCAGCTCAAGTCAAGCTTTATTTAAACCCGTTAAGGCGCGTTGTAATTTGCGGATTGGCTGAGAAAAATAGCCGAACCAAAAGTAAAGCGAAAAGCTTTGCTTTTTGTGAGGCGTAGCTTCAGCTGATTTTTCGAAGACAAGACGCAAATTACAAACAGCGCCTCGGTCAGGCTATTTAAGGTGTAAGAAAGCTAAGGTTTCTAAATGCGCGGTGTGGGGAAAGAAGTCAAAAGGTTCGACAAACTCAAGTTTATATTGGCCAAGCAATTCCTTTAAATCAAGGAATAAAGCCGTGGGATTACAGGAGGAGTAGATAATTTTTTTGGGGTTAAGCCGTAAAATCTGTCGGATGAGCTTATGGGAAAGCCCGGGCCGGGGCGGGTTAACCACTAAAAGGTCGGTGTTTTTATAAAAGGCACCTTGAGCATTTAAAAAGTTTCTCGCGTCAGATACAAAAAAAGAAATATTATTTATCTGGTTGAGCTTGACGTTTTCCCAGGCTAAATCAATAATCTCCTTGGCCATTTCCACTCCCCAGACAAACTTTGCCCCCTTAGCTAAATTAATGCCGATAGAACCTAAACCGCAGAAAAGATCCAATACCTGTTCATCTCTGGAAAGCTTAACCGCATCTTTGATTGTTTTGTAGAGTTGAATGGCTAAGTGCGGATTCACCTGGAAAAAAGAATCGACCCCGACCTTAAACTTGAACTCACCCAACTCCTCCGTAATCCAGGGCTCTCCGTAAAGCAGTTTTTTCTCCTGAAAAATCACCGCGTCAGACAAAGAATCGTTGATAATCTGAAAAACCGATTTAATTTCTGACTTTAACTTTAAGCCTCTTAAAACTTCGACAAATTCGGCTTGCTCAAAGTTTTGCGCCGAAGAGGTCACTATTCCCACCATCAGCTGCTGGGTGAACTTGGCTTCGCGGATGAGCAAGTTCCTTAAAAAGCCTTGATGAGAATATTTATCGTAAACCGGATAATTATTTTTAATGGCGAAATCTTTAACTGCGGCTAAAATCGGCCGGACATCCGGAGAAAAAATCAGGCACTCCTCTATATCCACCAATTGACGTTTCTTGCGCTTACTATAAAGCCCGCAACAAATCCGGCCGTTATCGGCGAAAGAGAACTCCATTTTATTGCGGTAATACCAGGGTTCTCTTGACCTAATCGGCCGCGGATAAACCGGGACATCCAAAGAGGCAGTAAGCTCCTTGATTTTATCTTCCTTGGTGGCCAGCTGGCTTGGATAATCGATATCCTGGAACCGGCATCCCCCGCATTCGGAGAAATGTTT
>CAZNWL010000128.1:0-3684 GCA_964577045.1 uncultured Planctomycetia bacterium
GCCAAATATATGCTCAAAAAACACTTACGAACCTTGCGGGATTTGTTTTTCCCTCTGGTGTGTTTTTCCTGCCAGAAAAAAATCCCATCCGGCATTCTTTGCGTTTCCTGCCAGGAAAAAATAAATTTCCTAAAGCCGCCTCTTTGCTGGCGCTGCTCTCTACCTATAAATGATAGCCGCCTAAACTGCTGTAAATCCTGCCACAAGAAACCCGCCCCTTACCATAAAATCATCAGCGCCGCCAGATACGCGGAACCCTTGAGCAGCCTGATTAAGCTCTTTAAATACCGCCACTCTGACTATCTGGGAGAATTTTTAGGCCGGATGATGGTAAACCACTTAACTAATATCGGTTTTTCCGCTCAAGGCCATGATTGCCTCATCGCTGTGCCAATACACCGTTATCGGCTAAAAGTGCGCGGTTATAACCAGTCGCAAATCCTGGCTTCATTTTTATCAAATCATTTTAAAATTCCCCTAAGAAATGATATAATAGAGGCTGTTCGGTACAGGCCCCAGCAGGCCAAACTCCCTAAAAATAAACGCCAAGAAAATATCAGAGAAATGTTTGCTGCTGGCTCTACGGCAAAGGGCTTAAACCTTCTTTTAGTCGATGATATTTTTACTACCGGAGCCACTGTTTCTGCCTGCGCTGAAAAGTTAAAAGAAAAAGGGGCGAATTTAATCACTGTGCTGACTTTAGCCAAAACCATAGAAGATAAAAAATATGAAGATAATCCGTAACTACATCCTGAAAGATTTTTTCAGCGTGTTTGTCTTCTCTTTCCTGATTTTAAGCAGCGTCCTTTTAATGGGAAAGTTAATAGATATCTCGGATATGGTTGTCCGTAAAGGCGTCCAGATTCAGGATGCTTTCAAACTACTTTCTTTCGCTTTTCCGCCGCTCTTACGTTACACTCTGCCCCTGGCATTCTTTATGGGGGTGCTTTTGTCTATGGGCAGGCTCATTGCTGATAATGAAATAATCGCCATGCGGGTTGCCGGAATCTCCACTTTCAAAATCCTGCATATTTTTATCCTAGTGGGTATTATCTTTGCCCTGTTTCTATTTATCTTAAACGACAAGGTTATCCCCGGGCTTAATTACCGCTACCACAGCGTGAAAAATATCCTGATGAAAAACATCTCGGCTTTTATCGAGCCGGGAGTATTTATGGAAAATTTTGAAAATCATGTCATTTATGTTTCGGATAAGCAGGATAATAAATTAAAGAATGTCATCATTTATGTGCTTGATGAAGAAAAAAAAGCTACTACCATGACCGTAGCCAAGCAGGGCGAATTCATCGTCGAAGACGGTATCTTAAAGATGAAGCTGGAAGACGTCTATTACCACGATATCGACCCTTCGGGGAAGCGCGATGTGCGGGGAAACTTCAAGGTCTTCTTTAAAAACATTCCCATCGAAAAAGAGGAAGAAACTAAACCCGAAAAGAAACCTTCGGATATGGAGATGAAAGAGCTTCTGGCCAAAATCAAACAGTTCAAAGAAAGGGGAATTGCGACTACTGATTTCGTCACCGAACTCAATGAAAGGATAAACCTTTCTTTCTCGATTTTTGCCTTAACTATCCTGGGCTTCGGCATTTCCCTGATTGTCCGCCACCGCGAAAAGTCGATAAATTTCGGCTTGGCCTGCCTAGGCGCGCTGGCTTATTACTTATTATATATATTGGGTAAAGCCCTCATCGAACGCCAAATTGTCGGCCCTGTGGTCGGCACCTGGCTGTCTAACTTTATAATTTTACTTGTCGGCATTTTCCTTATTTATAAATATGCGCATTCTCGATAGGTATACTTTAAGAAATGCTCTGTTGGCATACCTCTTTGTTCTTAGTCTGTTTACCGGGCTTTTTTTTATCGTGGATACCTTCTCTAACCTAAGCGATATCTTAAAAGCAAGGACTCCTTTATTAATTCTGGGCAGTTATTACCTGGGGATGATTCCCTGGATTTTTAAATGGGTCAGCCCTTTTGCTATCTTGATTAGCATGCTTTATACCTTGGGCGAACTCAACCGCTCTAACGAAATTATCGGCATGCGCTCTGCCGGAGTCAGCATCATCTCCTTATCTATGCCTCTACTCATCTTTTCCTTAATCGTATCTCTTCTGGGCTTTTACCTTCAGGAAAAGGTGTTGATTAACTCCCAAAGAAAAGTTGAGGAAATCAAAAGGGGCTTTATCAAAAAAAATATCGGCGAGTCTTCTTTAGAGCACAATTTCAAATTCGCCTCGGGAAACTCCATCTTTTTTGCCCGGGAATTTTCCGCCAAAAATAAAACCTTAACCGACGTCGCAGTCTTTGAAGAAGATGGCCATGGCAATTTTATAAGAGAAACGATTTGCAAAGATATCACTTACGAAGATCCAAAATGGATAGCTCACTTAGTCAAAGAAAATATTTTCGACCGCCAGGGCATAAGGATTGACAGCCAGAACTTAAGCAAAAAAGAGATTGCTCTGGCTGAAACACCCCATGAGCTCCTGCTCAAAAAAAGTATCCTTTTAGAGTTCACTCCGCTGAAGGAGTTAAAGCGGGAAATCCGGCAGTTAAAAAAAATCGGCTCGCAGGAAAAGCTGAAAGAAATGATTATACAGTATAACCAAAAAATAGCCGACCCATTTTCGCATTTCTTTTTAATTATCGGAGTTTTACCCTTTGCCCTGGAGATTAAAAAACGTAAAGTCGGCTTGACTTCCCTGGGCGTAGGTTTTATCTTCGGGTTTATTTACTATTTTATCTCTTCTTTCAGCATTGCCCTGGGTAAGTCCGGAATACTGCTCGCCTACCTAAGCCCCTGGATGGCCCCTTTATTCTTTCTCACTATCGGCATCACCGGCCTCCTGCTCATCCGTTGACCAAATAACGAACCCGCATTGTTATTTTGGTTATATTATTGCTTGTATAGCCGGGGAATATTAGCGGAAAGACGGGTTAGGATTTCGTAGGGAATGGTTTTAACTGCGCCTATGGCGCAACAGTTCCAACTCTTTACGTAAGGGCTTCCAATACTCTATATCCTCTTTTCTTTCCAAAGCTTCTTCCTGAACGAGGCTGTTTTGGAGACGGGCTATATCTTTATTTAAAACAAAAGAAATTAAAGGGCGGGTTTTAGAACATTCATCGGCTAACGCAGTATAGGTTTGGGCTAATTTAATTAAAATATCCGGGTCGCGGCATTCCTTTAACCACCATTTTATCTGCGTTTGGTTGCCTTTATATTTTTTCAAAATAATATCATTGTTAACTAAACGCTTAAGCATCAGCCAGTCTTTATCCCGCTGGGTCTTTTTGCTTTGCACAAGATCTTTAAGGCTGATAATATTTATCTTACCCAAACCTTTAATAAATACTTTATTCTTTCGCTCCCATAACTTTTCAAAAGAATCGCAGCCCTTTAATTTAGAAATTATATCTACGCGTAATCCGCTTACGCTTTTAGCTTTACAGCGGAAATGGCAGGCATGGCCTTTTTCTAAATATTCCAACTCAAGGGGCGGCACATAAATCTGTTCAGCCTTTAATGCCGCGAGGGCTTTCTTCAAGCATTCTAAATTATCTGTAGAACTCAATACTACAAAATCAGAATCCCTGCTGAATTCGGCCGCGCCGTAAATAATACAGGCTTGGCCTCCAATCAGTAAAGATTTAACTTTGTAT
>CAZNWL010000129.1:0-3673 GCA_964577045.1 uncultured Planctomycetia bacterium
CTAAAGCCTGATTTTGTAAAACTTTTACTTCTTCTGAAAGGCCAGCGCCTTTGGGCAAAGCTGCCGTAAATATTTCTGCAAAGGTTTCTTTACTGACTTTGTAGCCGGAAACAATATTTTCCCTTTGTTTATTAAGCTGTTTTTGAGCAAGCTGGCTGGCATTAAGACCCGCCTCGGCTAACTCATCCTTAGTTATCGGCTGTGCATTTACTTCTTCCTGAAAGCTTCCTTCTTCGAGGCTCAAACGGACTTCTTTTTTCAATTGTTCAGGTATCTTAAATCCATCTAAATAGCTCAAAGGCTCCGAAATGACTGCCGGTGACTTTTCAGTCAAAGAAATAGCGGCTTTTGTTTTAGTTTCTAAAACTTTTGCTTCCTGTTTGAATTCACCTTTATTTAAAACAAACCCAATAAAGAACAAAAATAAAATAAAAGCACCTAAAAATAAACTAAGGGTAAATTTCTTAACCATTGGTTATATATAAATAAGTTGCTCCAGCCTGGCTGATTTCGCCGTCTCGGCTGCTACTACTCACTCTAATTCTAGCGGATAAATTTTCCGGGCCGCTTAAAACCACCAGCCAGCGGTCATGGCTATTATATAGGTAAACTTTAGTCTCCTCTCCCTTTTGGTCAATAGATACAGTATAACTTTGAGGATGGTTGACATTAAAAAAAACTGTCTTGGTTAAACTCCCCTGTCTATGCAAAGAACGATTCTGGATAATCTCTACCTGTGGAGAAGCATCGATCCGACTAACAACTTTCTCCGGGTTTATACTATATAAAAAACTATTCACTAATAATACCCCTTTGTTGCGATGGTAGCTTAAGGTAACTGCCTTCCAGCCCGGATAAAGAATGTTGCCTTCGGTATAGGAAAGCCAGCGGTTAAGCAACTGGCTATTCCAGCCGATTTCTTTACGTAAAGCTTGGTAACTCTCCGGCCAGGAAGGAGGGTTAAAAACAGTCGAGGCCGTAGGATTGCCAAAAGCTATTTCGAACTGCCCGGTTTGGTTATTCACAATCACTGCTGCGGTAGTGGCCAATTGGCCGTTGATTTCTTTTTCAAAGGGGACAACGGTATAGCCATTATCTTCGGCTTCTACTTTAAAAATCCGGCTTACTGTGGTTTCTTTCAAGGCTTGGCCAAAATAAGAGTCTTCAATAAGCCCTGAAAAATCAGCAGAGCTTTTAAGTTGTTGGAAAACCCTGGAAAGATATTCTTTCACTGCCGGGCTTATCCAGCCGGGGACAAAAAACGATGCTGCGGTTTGTGGAGTTTTCAGGATAATTTCAAAGTCAGAATTGTTTTTTGCCGGCTGGATGGTAATTGAGTTAGCTTCGGGAGGTGGTGGTTCTAAAATAGCGGCGTAAGCACCCGCGCCAGGCAAACCTGCGGCAATTGGCCGAAGATAACTCTGCGTAAAAACATTTGCGGCCATATAAGTATGAAAACCTAAACCGTTCTGTGCAGGGTCATTTAAATAAACTCCGTAAAGTTGAATTGATGCCGGGACATCATATTCTTCCCTGAAGCTCGCATAATCCGAAAGGCTGGGAAAAGGGTCCTGATTAGTCCTTACCCCTACTAAACACATCCAGTGCCGCCAGTCGCTGTCAGAGTTTTGGGCCGGATTGGCTGAAGTAGCGATAACCACTGGAACGTATTGTTTATCGCTGGAAGCATGCGGTACCTGATAAGCCACCCAATGGCAAATCTGCTTTAAACAATCACTCTGGCTGGTAGAATCAAATTGATTAATATAATTACGGTCGGAATAAATTTGCAAAGTAGTCGTACTTCCGAAATTATACATTGAAGGGGCCTTAACATTAAGTAGGCGTTCGAGTTCCGAAATTTCATTTTCCAAATTACGGTTTGTATCGGCATAACTCATTAAATCAACTTGAGTATCACTGTTCGTCTCATCGAGATAATCAAGAATCATATCTGAAACCGCTGCACCGCTATAACGCGGGTCATTATTGTAGTTTGAGTAGCCGGGCGTGGCCAAAATATGCAGGTTAAAAGCACCTCCTTCGGCTGGAATGCCTAAATCCACCTTTATTGCTTCACCCGACTTCCAGACAGCCTGCTGACGCTGTTTAGTGCCGTCAAGATAAAAAGTTATAATATCTCCTGAAACTGCACCTTCATCTTCGGAAGTATTTGAAATATCTCCCAGGCAGGTTAAAAATCCATAACGGCCGCTTTGCGTTACATTGGTTTGACCGATAATCACCCCATCAGAGTCGCGGGCAATTATGATTTTACCCGGAGTTAAACTTCCAGGCGTTTCTTCTCCTCCATAAAAATCGCAGGGTAAAGGAGGTTGGTTTTGAGAAGATTGGGCTTTGAGGCTGACTTGAAGGAAGAAAAAAATAAGAAATAAAAGCAAACAGCTATCCAGCCACAAACAGCTTTTTTGCATAAAGAATATCTTACCTCTTATGATAAACGTCTTCAGTGTAACATATTTAAGGCGGAAAAGTCAAGGTGAAACTAGGGGGCGGGGTTTTCTATCCGAGTAGAGACTAAACCTTACCACTTAAAATTGCCTTCAATTTTCTGTTTACATAAATGCGTATTTTATCGTTAGGTATCCTGCCTATCCAATATTTTGCTTTCTTAATATCAAATTTTTTGGTTAAATGCAGCTCCGGAAAATGGCCAAATTGCTTCTTCTTGCAGGCTGAAAGATATAAAGCGTCTATTAACGCTTTTTCGGGTTTAGCGATGAGGAAATTTCCTTTCTCTTTATACCAGACAAAACCGCCAAACAATGCCGGCGAGACTTTGTGCACGTAAAAAACGCCTAATTTAGTGCGGATAGTCCTGGTATGCACTGTGGAAGCCAAAGTTATTATCTGCGGTATCTGCTCAAGCATTCCGTGTAAATGCAGGGCACTGATAAAAGAAACATAGGCGCGTTGTTTCGGGAATAAAAATGGCACTACCGAATACGGGTTAAGCTTAACGCTACCTGTCTCTGCCCAAATACCGCGGTAAATTTTAAAAACTAGCTCGTTTTCTGCCAAATTATTGAGAGCCTGAACAACCGCAGACGAGGATTTTCCGGAAAGAACGCATATTTCATGAGTGGTAAATACCGGCCTTTTAAGCTGTTTTATGTAGGTAAGTATGGGCTTTTTATTCATATATTTTGGAGCTGTTCAAGGACAGCCGCTGTTTTCA
Source organism: uncultured Planctomycetia bacterium (assembly GCA_964577045.1). Classification (GTDB taxonomy): domain Bacteria; phylum Omnitrophota; class Gorgyraeia; order Duberdicusellales; family 4484-171; genus JAHKAJ01. The sequence continues at coordinate 3,200 of CAZNWL010000129.1, forward strand.
TCCTTATCTCTTCCCATGCGCGGGCATTGCCGTATATCTTTTGGTCTTCGGAAGACAAATATGAAACAACGCTGTCTCTAAATACAGCAAAATCTACTTCCAGCAAATTTTCATAGGCCAGGGATAATTTATTTCTCTCTATTTTAATATTTCCTCTATCGGTAAGACTGTATTGTGTATTGAGGATATACAAATCGAATATATCCCTTGCTTGAGTAACTTTTCTTGCGGCTAAAGCATTTATTTTTTGAGAAATTGCAGAGAGAGCATCATAATGCGGAACCAATAAGGGTGAGAGCTTATAAAAGCGCACTATATCATCCGATACAGGCTGGATAACAACATTACCCTTAAATCCACGGCGCGAAAATTCAATCTTTGTAAAAAGGTCCTCGCCGGTATAAGAAATTAGATGAACTTTAAAACGCTGGGTAGTTTCAGTCTGTTTTGCCTTTGTGATATTAGGAGGGATGA
>CAZNWL010000130.1:0-3637 GCA_964577045.1 uncultured Planctomycetia bacterium
ATACTAAGGAAGATAGGGGATAAGGGTGATATGTTTGCTTTCTTCAGGCAAAGGTACAGCAATTACCGCAGTAACTTTTTTGAAAAGCAATGCAGATTTTTATTAAAGAATAAGTTCTTCCCGCAGATTAAGGAAGAGGAAAGATTAATTAAAAAGATTGATCTAATCCTTGAGAAATAAAATAATCAATCCTGCCGGTTCTTTTGTTTGACAGCCGTTCGCTAAGGCTATATAATTTTCCTAAGGAATAAAGGAGTTTTGCCCGTGGCTATCTCACTGATGCGGATTAAGTTTTTGTTCATTTTTTTTATTCTTGTTTCCGGCAAGGCCAGCTTCGCTGATGGGCAAAAAAGCACAATCCTGGAGACGCCGGCGGAAATTTTTATTGATACCGGTTCCTTGAAAGTAAGCATCTGGAAAAAAGAATTGCTCGGCGGGCAGATTTCTATTGAAGGCGCGAAGGGGAATCTGCTTAAGGTTTTTCCCTGTTTTGAGTTTGGCGCCAATTCTACGGATGGCTCTGCTATAGATTCAGGAGGCAGGAATAATGGTTATAGAATGTCCCTGGGGAAAGCCGGTAAGGCCGGGGTAAAAGAAGGGCAGGGCTTGATTGAAGTTGAGTTGTCTTTTCCTGAGGCAGTGCAATATTATCGTCCCCGCAGGCTTTCCGGAAAAATTCCCGCCAAAGACGCCTTTTGTGCTACGCTCAACGTAATTATCCACAAAGATATTCCGCGTATCGATATTATTGCCCGGCAGGAGATCAAAGAAGATTTATTTACCCATGTGGGGTTCTTTCAGCAGTTTTATTTTCAGCCTTTCGGCCAGATTTTATTCGGCACTGCTTTGCAGGCCTTGCGGATTAATCCTAACCCTTGGGAAAAGCTGCGTTTTATCTCTAAAGGGCCGCAAGGTAAGATTAGATTGATGGAATCCAGTTATGATGAAAAGCCTCCTTTTAAACTCTTAAAGGCCGCGGAGAGTTTTGCCGATTTTTGGGTGATGCTTTCAAAAAATAAAGATTACGCGGTCCTGGTTTATTCTCCTTCATGGCAGAGGTATGCCAGCCTTGGATTAAACCGCGTTATTATCCCCGATAGTAGCATCCTTTTTCACGGCGAAAAAGGCCTTGAATACGGAAGAGTGGTTTCAATTATTAAAGACACTACCCTGGGAGCAGGGAAAGAAGTGCTAATGTTAGAAAAAGGCCAATACATCTCAGAGATCAAGATCTTATTTTTACCTTACACTGAAGATGAGGCAATCTATCTTCGTGCCGGCCATAACCTAGCAGCAAAAAGCGGTCAACCCGGAGAATAAAAATTGTATAATTATTCCGATGTTAAAGAACGATAAAGCAAAAATTAGATCGCTTGATGATTTGTATAAGCTGGCAGAAGATACTCTTAGCAGCCGGGGTAATATTTTCACTACCAGCACTTTTGGCGGCTCAATGCAGCCGGCCATTCTTTCCGGAGATGAAATTGTCATTGATAGCTCTTTTAAAGATAATCTTTCTGTAGGCGACATCATTGCTTTTGCCCAAGGTTCCTTACTTGTTTGCCACAGGATAAAAGAGTTAAAGACTAAAGAGAGCGGGGAGCGTTGTTTTATTACCCAGGGCGATGCGCATGGCGAGCCGGATAATACCGAAGTTAAGTTGAAGTTTGTCGCCGGAAAAGTAATTTATCTATTAAGGGATAAACGCAAAATTAACCCTTATCAGCAGGTTGTAATGCCCTCTGTTCCTTTTGCAGCAAAAGTTAAAGAAAAATTAAAATTAGTTTACAGCGTATTTTTCCGAATCTTAAGAAGAGGCGTTGGCAAAATCCTGGATTATCTGGGGATCAAGCCCAATTTTAAAGAGCTTATTTTTAAACTTACTTCTTTCTGGATAGATTATTATTTTAAGCTCCCCAGAAAAAGAGATTCATTCCCTGCGGTAAGATTTATTCCGGTTATGCTTAAGGAGGTAATGCAAGCGCATGAAGGCTTCTTTAGCCCCTTAAGGGATATCGGGTTTTTTAGAATCGCTGCGCAGGTTAAGTCGAGAAAAATAGCCGAAATCGAAGTGTCCAAATTAAATGAGTCCAACCAGTGGGCAGTGACATTTTTTATGTTCAAGAGCGTATTTTCCGGGACGCAGCTTGAAAAATCAATCTTTGATTATTGCCGAAAGATCCTATTTAATCTTAACGTAGAGGAGCTCTATTTTTTGGAGTATAAGGAAAATAAATCCGTTCAAGTATTTCTTAAGAGGTGGCAGGCTAAGTGGATTAAAAGGGAGGAAGATAGGACGCTGTATCTGCTTTCCGGGGAGATGGCTAACCCCTGCTTAATAAAAAATCCAGTGGATTTCTTAAAAAGGCTTTTTAAGCGCATTCTCGCCAGCCTTGAGAACCTGTTGCAAAAAATAAACTTATACCGTAATTTCAAGAAAATTATTTATCATCCTTATATCAGCTATACGTTTGAAGAGGCAAAACCGCTTGTTTCCTACAGATTTCTGGCTAAACGTAAAGATAGAATTATCGGTTCGGTTTATTTAAGTTTAAGAGAAGAGAGCGGGAAGAAAGAATGGTGGGTTTATAGTTTGGGCGTGCCGCTTAAATTCAGGGGCCTGGGGATAGCCAGAGAGTTGATGCTTGAGCTTATTAATTTTGCCAAGAAAAAAGAAATTAATAAATTGCTACTTACGGTTTTCCCGGATAAAAATCCGGCGATTAAGCTATATGAGGAATTAGGCTTTGTGCATAAGGGCATTGACAATTCAGGTAAATTGCTTAAAATGGAAAGACAATGTCCATAAAAACCGCATCCAGAAAACTGTTGATGAAAAAGATTTATTTAAGCGCCGGACGCAAGCGCCATGCGCAGAGCGTTATGTTTGAGCTGACTTACCGTTGTAATTTCCGTTGCCCGCATTGTTATGTTCAGGGAAGCCCCAAAGCAAAAAGAGAGTTATCCACAAAGCAGGTTTTTTCCATACTCGATCAGTTAGAAGATATGGGAGTTTATTCGGTTGCTTTTACCGGCGGCGAGGCATTATTAAGGAAAGATATTTTTCAGATTCTTGCCTACTCAAAAAAGTTAGGTTTTCAGACTGCGCTTCTATCTAACGGATATCTTATTGATAAGAATACCGCGGCAAAACTAAGAGAGGTGAATGTCAATGGTATAGAGATAACCTTGAATTCTCTAAAGCCGGAAGTTTTTAATGAGCTAACCGGAATAAAGGGCGCGCTTAAGAAAGTAAAGTCCGCGATAAAATTGCTGATTAAAAGCGGCATTGAAGTAAAAATTAAATCTACTGCCACAGTTAGAAACCGCGATGAATTGGTAAGAATTGGAAAGCTTGCCCGTAAGTTAAATATCGTGTATAATCTGGATACGGAAGTGCTTCCCTGCCGTAGCCAGGATACTAAGTTCGTAGAGAGGTATACTTTAACTCCGGATGAGTCCGAAGAGATGCGGCGTTTGGTTTATCCGGAGATGTTTAACGGTAAAAGGAGGATGTCGCGCTCAAGGCGCAGGCGCAATCAGATGTTTAACTGCGGAGTGGGTAAAACAGCATTTTCCATTACTCCCTTTGGCAAGATGAACTTTTGCCTGGAGATTGATTATCCCAAGTTAGATA
>CAZNWL010000131.1:0-3581 GCA_964577045.1 uncultured Planctomycetia bacterium
TATATGCTTTATCTTTCATTGTTTATGCCCATCTACATAAAATTATCTTCGTACAATTTTAGGTAACCTTTAGCCAGCGTAATCCAGAAATCCTCCTCTTTGCTGGCGCTTCCCAGCCCAAACAACAAATCACTGGCTGCGGCAATAAAAGTAGCTTTCTCCTGCCTGTTATAAGAATAAAGAATCAGCGGCAAGGCCGCAATCATTCTTTTTTTTGGCTCCAGAAAAAGATGCATTGGTTTTTTTAAAAACATGTATTTCTGGGAATTAAAAACTTTGAAATTAGAGCAGCAGTTTTTAATTAACCTCAGAGGGTACCCTGCATTTACTCGCAACTTATCCCGGGCAAAGCCCAGCCAATTTGCATAGTTTTTATTTAAAGCCTTGCTCTCGAATAAAAAATGATATTTCTCTAAAAAATTTACCCTGCCCCAAAGCCACTGATTAATGTCGCTATTGCTGAACCCTCTTAAGTCAGGGTTTGTTTTAAGCCGCACGGCTTGAGAATATGCCTCACGGACTTCCTCATCGACAAAAGGTATGTCTTCTCTAAGCAGACGCCTTTCTTTTTCCGGATAAGAAAAATGATATCTTCCGCTCAAAAGTAAAAAAGCGTCTCCTACTGCCAGCATGGCTTTGGCTCCACAATTGATTAGCTGGCTGACGGCTTTTTGCGCCTGTTTAGGGCTGTTGTTGCTGACAATAGCCGAGAGCATCTCATTAGCCCTGTTCCACAAAAGGTCGGAAGCTTCTTGGGACGGCAAAGAATCCGGGGAGATTTTTTTCTTGAGGCTGGCTAAAGCTTCCTCGTTTCCATATATAAGCTTATAGCCCGAACATAACTCATAAAGCGAGAGCGTCGGCGATTGCGAAGAAAATTCTTTGGGTTCGGTTAACCATATGGATGTGGATTCGCCGGTCTTTTCAGCAATCTTTCTTTTTAACTCTTTACTTTTTAAAAACCTACGACACTTTTTTATCCTTCTTAACAAAACAAAAATATCGTAATCGCCGAAAAGTTTAACCTCTGGTTTTCCGTCAACCGACCACAAAGAAACCGAACCTTCGCCACGGCCCAGTGAACCGCCAAGAAAAATCGCCAGAATCTCTTCTTTGGGGAAATTTGCGGTTATTTCCCCTACAATAATTCTTAAATCGCCAATTATTTTTGAATTTGCCTGCTGGTTATAAGAAATCGTAAACTTTTCGCTTTCTGATAGAAGCATTGGTTTTATTTATCAACTTCTATAAAAAATTCCTATGGCATCTTTGATCTTTAATGCCCCAAAAATGATTAGTAAACCCAAATAAACAACCATGCCCGCGCCAACTAATAAAAAGAGGTTAAAAACGCCGGCTGGTAAGTTTTGAGCAAGCAAAAAAATTACCACAGCCATAGATATGGAAGCGATTAAAGTCTGGAAGAAAGCGCTAATTCCAACTCTAATTTTAAAATCTAAAATACCATTGGAAATATATACGGAAGCAACAACAAAAAGCAAATAGGAAACTGCGGTAGTAAAAGCTGCCCCCCAAGAACCTAAAGAAGGAATCAAAAGGGCATTAAGAATAATGTTAATCATTGCTGCTATGGCTGCGGTTACCATAAATAAGACGGGCCTTTTTCTAAGCACAAAGCCTTTGGTGGTAAAAACAGAAAGCCCCCAGATAAAAATACTGGCGCTTAATACGGGTATGAGTGAAGCTGCCGGCAGGTATTCGGCTCTAGTTAATATTCCCAATAAACTTTTTGCTAAAATAGATATGCCAAAAACTATCGGCAGGCTTATCATAATGTAGTACTTAATCAGTTTACCGATAAACTCTTCTGTCGCCTTTTGCCCTTTACTTTCCCAGGTAGAAATTATTAAAGGATAACCGGAGAATCCCAAAAGCAAAAAGGGTACGATAAAACTTAAGTTCGATAACATATAAGAGATACTGTATAAACCTACTTCTCTGCTGTCCCTGAAATACTGAAGCATAAATCTATCAACGGTATGAAGGCCGTTTAAGCTAAGGGCGATGAAAATAAAAGGTAACCCGTAGGCGACAAACTCTTTTACTTTCTGAAGCGTGACTTTCTGATATTTAATTATTTTTGCAGGAGGCGCTATTTTAAATAAAAGGAAAGGCAATAAAACCACCTGTGCTAAAAACCAACCGATAAGCAAAAATTCCACCTCTTTTTTCCATAAAAAGACCAAGGACAGAGCTAAAACTATGCGTAAAAATGCGGAGGCTGTGCTAAAAAATAGATAGGCCTTAGCTTTGCGCTCAATGCGCAAGAATTGTAAGCCACATTCAAAAAGCGACCTAAATATAAATATTGCCAAACCCCAAAGAAAAAGAGGGTAAAAATTAGCCAAAAGTCCATTTTTTAAAAAATAGATCGCTAAATAAACCAAAGAGGAAACCAGCAATAAACTTGTGGTTAAAACGGCAAAGACAATCAGATAAAACGAGGCCTGATCCGAACGTTTTTCGTAGACAGCAAAAAAACGCAGCATCGGCTCCCTTACCCAGGAGAGATTGAATAACAATAAATCAACGAAAGCTGCTATTAAAATATATCTCCCGTAATCTTGGGGCATAAATATGCGGGTAAAAATCGGGAAGGTTATTAAGCCAAAAGAAGTCACCAGCACCTCGGCTAAAGTGTAAAAAATGCCGTCTTTTAAAGTGCTGCGTAAAAGGCTTTCTTTCTCTTGCATTGGGGTTTGCCCTCAAAAGACTATGATATTTTATAAATATCACTGTTTAGGGAAGAAGTCAACACCAGATGATATTTTTTGGTTGCGATGTTCGTCGCTTCTCACGCCGGTTTTAACGCAAGAGCGATATTGGGGCCATAAATTTTTGAAATACGAAACAACTTCTTTAAGGCCCAATTAAGAGGAAAGAATATTTTTGTAGGAAAAATATCTTTGCAATTAAAATAATCGTATCTTAGGATTTTAAAGCCGGTTTTATCAAATATCTCTTTTAGCTCTGGGTATGTAAAAGCGTGCAGATGGTCGGTCCTCCCCAGACCTTCTTTCATAAAAAGCGCCCTCTCCTCTGCGCCCTTAAATCCTTTAAAATATAAGTTAAGGCGCCTGAAAAATAAAGGTAAATCTAATTTCTTACAGATGTCCTGATACCCAAAAAGAATAAGAACATGAGCGAGGTAATAGTAGAAAGTTGTGGTGGTAATAAATATTCTCCCTGTTGGTTTCAAAATTCTATGGAACTCCTTAAACACGGAAATATTATCCTTGATGTGTTCGATTAATTCTGAACAGAAGATCAAGTCGACCGACTTGTCCTCTATCTCTATTTTGCTTGCATCGCTAAGGCTGAAGGCCATTTTCGGGTTGTTCTTATATAACCGTCTTGCCAACTCAATTGCAGAGCGACTTATATCTAATCCCAAATACTTATCTGCCCTTTCAAGAATTAATTGAGCGCGGAATCCCGGACCACAACCAATATCCACGCAGGTATTCACTCTTTCCGGAATATAGGAAAGGAAAATCTCTCTAATAACACTGTGTGAAATCTGATACCAGTCATAAGCTGTGTCTAGGTAGTATCGAAGG
>CAZNWL010000132.1:0-3556 GCA_964577045.1 uncultured Planctomycetia bacterium
CACGCCGAGAATAGCTATTTCCACAGTGGCGGTGCCCGATGAAGTAATGATAAATTTTGACTCTTCCAAAGCCGCATAGGAATGTTCGACTATTTCCATTTCCGGAGAAAATTGCTCATAGAATTTTTTCTCTATACTTTCGGGTTTAATAATACGAAAACTATATTCAGGTAGCTGTTTTTGGATAAGCTTTTTAACTTGGTTCATTATTGGCAGATGTTTTTTTATTTCGCTTTTGCGCGAGCCGGGTAAAAATGAAATTATTTTTTTAGGCTCTGAGTCAGCCAGTTTAATTATTTCTAAAAGCGGATGGCCAAAATAAAGCGCATCCACGCCTTCTTTTTTGTAAAAATCCTGTTCAAATTTAAAGATAACCACCATTTTATCTACAAATTTTTTAATTAAATTAATCCGATTTTTCCTCCAGGCCCAGACTTGCGGGCTGACGTAGTAAAAAAGAGGGAATTGCCTGTTAAGTGTTTTTGCCAGGTGCAGGTTAAAATCGGGAAAATCAATCAGGATAAGCAAATCCGGTTTTATCGCGTTAATTTTGCGGAGAGTTTCCTTAAAAACAGCGAATATTTTTTTAAGCGAGGACAAGACTTCTACCAATCCGCATACCGAATATTGGAGGAGGTTGATTATTTGTTGCGAATGTTCAGCCAGTTTCGGCCCGCCAAAGGAGTAAATCTCTAAGCCGGGATATTTTTCTTTTAAGTTTTTGACTAAAAGGCCGCCGTAAATATCGCCGGAAGTATCCCCGGCAACAATGACAATTTTTCTCATTATTTTACGATGCGTTTTTGAATTTTTAAGGCCAGCTCCAGGGCGTCTTTAGCTTTAGCTGCATATCCGGTTTCATGTATTCCGGTTTTTACTAATTTTACGAATTCAGATATTTCCCTTTTTAAAGGCTCTTCTTTATTTATGCCCAGAGCTTTTTTTATTATTTCTTTGCCCCGCTTCTCGTAAATCTCTACTTCCTGGTTAGCATAGTCCAGAGAAATGTAGAGGTCGGGCATAAAAATCCTGATTTTTCTTTCTTTTTTGGCGGATATCCGCGAAGAGGTTATATTAGCCACACAGCCATTAGCGAATTCAAGCCGGACATTGGCAATATCATCGGAAGGAGAAAGGACCTTCACTCCTTTGGCCTCAATTTTTTTTATCCTGTCTTTTACCATATCCAGGATGATATCTAAATCGTGAATCATCAAATCCAGCACTACACTGATGTCTAAGGAACGGTTAGGATAAAAGCTTAAACGGTGACATTCAATAAATAAAGGATTTTTAATCAATTTTTTTACTGCAAGGTATGCGCTGTTATAACGCTCGACATGGCCGACAAAAAGCAGGGTATGGTTTTTTTGGGATATATTCAAGAGCCGAGAAGCCTCTTTTAAGTTTTGGGTCAGAGGTTTTTCTACCAAGACCGGGATTTTGTTTTCTAAAAAGAATTTAGCGATTTTATAATGGTCAGCAGTAGGCGCGGCTATGCTGACTAAATCCACTTTTCCTAGCAGCTTTCGAAAATCTCCGAATCCGGCATAATGGGGATGTTGGTCTAGAACCGTTTGGTTAGTATCCACAATAAAGATTTTATCTATCTCTTTGATTTCGCTATAGATGCGTAAATGGATACTGCCTAATTTTCCTATCCCGATTACCCCTGCTTTCATCAGCGTATAATATCAAATACCTTGTGAAAAGTCAATTGATGTGATACAATCTTCGCTATGCAAAATTACCTGAAATTATTGAGATTTTTAAAGCCCCACCTTTGGCTATTTTTCATAGCCTTTATGGTGACCAGTGTATCCGCAGTTTTAAACGGGATAACCTTGCTTTCGATTTTGCCCCTGGTAGATATTGCTTTTACCCATCAAAAGATAGTTATTCCTACGTCTTTGCCGCCTTTTATTACCGTTTTTGTCAATAAGCTAAACAGCATAGAGCCGGCAAGGTTATTCAACATCATGGTTGTTTTGATTGCGCCTTTTTTTATCCTGAAAGGAATATTTTTCTGGTGGCAAGGTTATCTAATGAACTTATTGTCCTGTAGGGCAGTGCAGGGGGTAAGGCGTAAACTGTTCGAGAAACTCCAGGAGCTTTCCCTGGATTTCTATTCTAAGAGAAGGACCGGAGAGTTGATGAGCCGGATTACCAATGATGTCGGCTGTATCAACAACGCTATCTCTTTTGCCTTCCGGGACTTGGTGCACGAATCTTTGCGCTTGATTCTTTATTTAGTGTTTGCTTTTACTATCGGGGGTAAAGTGGCTTTAATCACAATTATTTTTTTGCCTCTAATTGTTTTTCCCATAGCCAGAATCGGCAAGAAGCTTAAAAAAATATCAACGCAAACCCAGGAGAAAATGGCCGATATCAATTCTTTGCTTTCCGAGACTATTTCGGGGGTAAGGATAGTCAAGGCTTTTTCCATGGAAAAGTACGAGACAGAAAGATTTATAGTGCAAGATGCGCGTTATTTCCGCTATCTGATGAAGGCTACCAAAAGAATGCTTTTGTCCAGCCCGATTTCCGAATTCGCCGGGGCTATAGCCACAACTTTGATTATGGTGCTTTGGGGTAAAGAGTTAATCGAAGGCCGTATTTCTTTTGGCGGCTTTGGCGTGGTTATGGGTTCGCTCATGTCTTTAATGCAGCCGCTTAAAAAATTGACTGAAGTCCATTTTGTTACCCAGCAGGGCCTGGCTGCCAACAAACGTATTTATGAGATACTGGAAGCCGAAGTTTTGGTTAAAGATTTACCCGGCGCAAGCAAAATCGAGCCTTTGGCTAAAGAGATTATTTTTGAAGGCATCTGGTTTAAGTACGAAGAAGTTTCGGATTATATCTTGAAAGGTATTAATCTGGAAGTTAAAAAGGGAGAGCTAATCGCTATTGTCGGTCCTTCGTGTGCCGGAAAAACTACTTTAATAAATTTAATCCCGCGTTTTTATGATCCTTCCAAAGGCCGCCTGCTTTTTGACGGCAAGGATATAAAAAAATTCAATTTGAAATCGGTGCGTTCGCTTGTAGGCATGGTGACCCAGGAGACGATTCTTTTCAATGATACCGTCAAAGCCAATATCGCTTATGGCAATCAGGACACTTCTCAAGAAGAGATTATCCTGGCAGCCAGAAAAGCTCTGGCCCATGATTTCATTATGAATTTACCGCAGAAGTATGAGACAGTTATTGGCGACCGGGGTTTCAGGCTTTCCGGAGGCGAAAAACAACGTTTGGCCATTGCCCGGGCGATTTTAAAAGACGCCCCGGTTCTAATTTTGGATGAAGCGACCAGTAATCTCGATTCGGCTTCGGAACAGTTTGTAAAAGACGCGCTTTTCGTCCTGATGCAGGGTAAAACCTCATTTGTCATAGCTCACCGGCTTTCTACGGTGCAGCAGGCCGACCGCATAATCGTTCTAGATAAGGGAAATATCGTAGGAATGGGAACGCATTCCCGCCTTATAGAGACCAACCCCCTATACAAAAACCTATACGATTTGCAGTTTAATGCCTGATATTGGGCAGCCATAAATATTAT
>CAZNWL010000133.1:0-3512 GCA_964577045.1 uncultured Planctomycetia bacterium
TAAATCTGTATCTTTGGTAATCTCTTTTTTTAAAACTTCTTCCAAAAGAGAAAATTCTATACCCAAAGCTTTGACTAAAGCGCCGATGATACAGGTATTACGCATAATTTCCGGAGCCTGCTCTTCTTTCAGGAGTTTTCCCAAAGAAAGCCCCAGCCCGCAAGCCTGCGCAGCCGCAGTTTTTACTGCGTCCGCATCAAAGATAAAAAAACAATCTTGTTTCAGCTTACTTTTATGCAAGTCAAAAGTCTCCTGGTTTAAGGCTAAAATAAAATCTACCTTATCGCGATGAGCGGCAATTCTTTTTCGGGAAGCACGGATAATAGAAAAAGTGTGGCCCCCGCGGATCAAAGAAGGGTAATCCCGGTAGATATAAACCCTATATCCCAGCCGGTTTAGAAGGCGGCCGATAACCGCTCCCGAACGGTCTATGCCAAAGCCGGCTTTCCCTCCGATTAATAAAGATATTTCCTCTATGCTACTCTCTACCATACCTTATTTACTATATATCTGGCTGCCTTTAAAAGAGCTACGCAGCCTTGGCCAGCAGCAATGGTGTACTGGTATTCGTGGCTTGAGGCGCAGTCGCCGGCAGCAAATACACCCTCTACCGAAGTTCTTCCTTGACAATCCGCGACTATATGTTTGTGTTCGTCCAGGGCAAGAAATCCTTCCAAAAAATCGGTCATCGGCTGCCTGCCTATTTCTACGATTACTCCTCCGACATCTAAGCGTTTCTTTTCCCTATTTTTCTCATAGATGAGGCCGGTTACAAACTTATCCCCGATAATTTCAATAGTTTTAGCTTCGCTAATTACTTCAACATTCTGATAAGAAGTAACGTTCTCGATTAAATATTCATGGGCATTAAAGTTTTTGTTGACGTTTATAAGGTAAATTTTTCTGGCGATATCTTTAGTAAAATCAACTCCTTCCAAAGCGGAGTTCCCTCCTCCGATAACTGCGATATCCATACCCGAAAAAAGCGGGCCGTCGCAGACCGAACAATAAGTAAGCCCCTTATTAGTATATTCAACCTCTCCGGGAACATTGAGCTTTTTGGGGATTGAGCCAGTGGAGATGATTACGGTTTTAGCCTCATAGGCAGCTTTGTCGCTAATTACCCTGAAGCCCTCTTTGGTTTTCTCTATCTTTTTTATTTCTTCGCCTGTCTTCGGCTTTATCTGATTAAACTCAAGCTGTCTTTCCAGGATAGACCTAAATTCCACGCCATTAGTTTTTACAATACCGGGATAATTCAAAATTTCTCCCGATTCCAGAAACTGGCCGCCGAAATTCTTGCTGATTAAAAGGAAGTTCATCCGTTTACGGGAGGCGTAGATAGCAGCGGTTGAGCCGGCTATCCCGGCGCCGACAATGATTGCCTCATACATTTTTTATTTTCTCCATTTGCTCAACTATCTGTTTGTATTTCTTGTGGATTAAATCCTGGTCGAATTCCCGGAATTCCTCCAGCACTTCGTCCTTTTCTTTGCGGCTGAAATAATCCATGCAGGGAAGAAAAAAATGTTTGTCTTCTTTTTCGATATGGGTGGGATAAAATGCGGCTAAAGCTTTGAGGCGGCCTAACACCTCACTCTTCGCTGATTTTTCACCCTTCTCATATTTTTCTTCAGCCGCGATAAGTTCTTTCAAAGTCTTCCTTCCGTATTTATGTTCGATAATCAGCTCATCCATTATCTGGCGATGTTTTACGGAAAGTTCTTTTTTAGCTAACTCCCTGAAAAGAATATCTTCTTCTTTTCCGTGATGGCATTCATCGGCATAGGCCTTGATAAAATCCGCCGTCCCCTTAATGAATGGTATGTCCACCGCTTTACCTGACTGGAGGCTCTGTATCTCTTTCTCCAGCAAAGCGATCAGGCGTTCTATCAGCCGGTGCTCTTTCATTAAGGGCCCGACGGGCATAATCATATCTTGGGTTTTCTTCATATTCATTGCCTACAGGGTAGTTGACTGCATTATGTCAACTACCCGTTAGTTGCCTTTGGAATGTCGCTATTTCTTTTCCATAGGCTGGCCGCAGCATTCATCCTGTTTTCCGGAAGTGCTTCCGCATGAAGAGCATGCATACCCCTCTTTCTTTTTCATCTCTTTTTTCCCCTTTTTCCCCTTTTTAATCATCTTCCTCACCTCCTCTTTTAAACATAGTTATCCCCTCCTTCCTTGCTTATTATCTGACCCCAAGACAGGAAAGCAACCTCTTATTTACGTTTTTTACTGACTTTTTTCCTCTAGTGTTCTAAAACCAAAAGAAGCGCCATGATGAGGATTCCTGATACTATCGCCGTAAACTGGCCGACAGCAGTTGATATTTTTATATCACAGCCGTGGTGCAATTCAGGGATAAGGTCTGAACCGGCGATGTATAAAAACCCGCCGGCGGTTATGGGTATAAGAATCGAGGTGTAATTTTTTAAATACTGGACGATAAAAAGAGAAAACAGCGCTCCGGCTATCGCAGTCAGCGCAGAGAGAAAATTAAATAGCAACGCCCTTTTTACCGTAAGCCCGCCGTGAATAAGCACGCCAAAATCTCCTATTTCCTGGGGAATTTCGTGCAGGATAACCGCTAAAGCCGTAGTAATTCCTAAAGGCACGCTTGCCGAAAAACTCGCTCCAATAAGGATACCGTCTATTAAATTATGGACGCCGTCACCGATGAGGTTAAGCGCGACCACTGGATGCGTATGATGAGAACTTTCAGGCATGTGGCAATGCCTCCAGCGTATAAATTTTTCCAAGATAAAAAAGATAAGAATGCCCGTGATGATGTAAAGCGAAGTCTCAAGGCGTATGCCAAGGCTTTCATAGGATTCTGGCAAAAGATGAATAAAAGCATCTCCGAATAACCCTCCTACGGCGAAACTTACCAGAAATAGAGTCATCCGCTCTAACTTTTCTTTTTTCAAAGAAAGAGTAAATACTCCGATTAACGAAATCAGGCTTACCAAAACTACACTGGCAATGCTATATATCCATATTTGCATAAATCTTCTTTTTAGGCCCTTCAGCCGCTCCTTTTCGTCGCGGCTTCAGGATCAATTTTGCCTTCGGCAAAATTGGCTGCCCGGCCTAGATTCGAACTAGGACTAACTGGTTCAGAGCCAGTCGTGCTGCCTTTGCACTACCGGGCAATAGTTAATTTTTCCTAAATTGTATCAAATTGATAAAAGAATATACTTCTTTTCTCCTGGCAAGCCGAACATATGTTGTACTTATCTGTGGATTGTATCCAAGATTCATAAGAATATGATAAGTATCTTCTCTTATCTGTCTACAAAAATTCTTTAACTCAATATATTGAGCGTAATTTCCATTATCTCTTTGAAAACAACCGTCGGTTTCAAAAAGCCCCTTCAAACAACGAATGGCGTATTTCTTTTTATCTTTTATCCAGGACGGAATACCAACATTATTTTTTATTTTATTACCAGTTGGTATACATAAACGGTCGCTTAATCCACACTGATATAAAGAAACGTCAAATG
>CAZNWL010000134.1:0-3469 GCA_964577045.1 uncultured Planctomycetia bacterium
GAATTATGTATTATATTTCCCAAGATAATTTCTCAAAATTTTTAACCGGCTTAAAAAGGGAATACGAAGTTTTTGTACCGGTTAAAAAGGGAGAGCAGCGTTTTTATAATACCTTGTCAGCCTCTGGCGGAAATTTTCTAGTGGGAGAAGTCCGGGCCTTTGAACCATTGAAGTCTTTTTTCTTGAGAGCCCGCGAGAGAGTAGCTTCAGCTTTTAGCGAAAAAATTCCCGAAAACCTCGAAAAACCCCTGGCTATTGTGGGGGTGAAAGCCTGCGATTTGAGAGCTTTCAAAATTCAAGATTTCGTTTTTACTAACCATAGCTATCGCGATCCTTTTTATCTTCGGCTGCGCGAAAACAATCTGATTATCTCCGCGGATTGCACCTCTGTAATCGAGACTTGTTTCTGCGCTGTCTATGGTTTGAAAGCTTATCCTCAAGAAGAATTCGATCTTAACCTTTCCTTAGTGGATGACGGATTCCTGGTTGAAGTGGGGTCTCCTGAAGGAAAGGCAATCGTTGAAAGGCACACCTTATTTTTCCGCCAGCCTAGAGAAGATTTAATCACTATCCGCAACCGCCGCCGGCAAAAAATATTCCGCCAGCTAGAAGAGCAGGTCAAAAACAAAAATATCCCTCATCAAGATATGCTTAAAGGAGTGGTGGAGAAGGGTTATGAAAGCCAGATTTGGAATGACGAGGCTAAAACTTGCGTAGAGTGCGGCGCCTGCAATACTGTTTGCCCCACTTGCCATTGTTTTCTTCTCTACGACCAAAAAGATTTGGAGCAAATGGAACGTTTAAGAATCTGGGATTCCTGTATGATTAAAGATTTTGCCCGGGTTGCCGGCGGAGCCAATCCCCGGCATAAACTTTGGATGCGTTTGCGCAACCGCTTTGAAAAAAAATTTGATTTTTTCCCCAAAGTGGCCGGAGAATACGCCTGCACTGGCTGCGGCCGCTGTATTTCGGCTTGCCCGGCAAAGATTGATATCCGTAAAGTCCTAAGGAAGTTAGTAGACAATGCAGAAAACAGATAACCCATACCGGTTGATTGAAGCGAAAGTCTTAGAGGTAATTACCGAAACCCCGACTATCAAGACTATTCGTTTCAAGCCTTCCCAACCATTCGGTTTTAAAACCGGCCAGTTCATTGAGGTGACTATCCCCGGAGTAGGCGAAGCTCCATTTACGCCGTCGTCCCGCCCTTCAACACGGGATGAAATGGAAGTAACCGTAATGAAGGTGGGTAAAGTTACGGCTAAAATTCATGAGTTGAAAACCGGCGACCGCATGGGCTTAAGAGGCCCTTTTGGGACCGGCTATCCGGTAGGCGAATTTAAAGGGAAAGAAATAGTTGTAGTCGGCGGCGGTTGCGGATTCGCGCCTTTGCGCAGCTTGATGTATGAACTTTTCAGCCGCAGCGGCGACTTTAAAAAATTATCCTTTCGCGGCGGCTGTAAGACTCCGCAAGAATTACTGTACCGAGAAGAGATTGAAGG
Source organism: uncultured Planctomycetia bacterium (assembly GCA_964577045.1). Classification (GTDB taxonomy): domain Bacteria; phylum Omnitrophota; class Gorgyraeia; order Duberdicusellales; family 4484-171; genus JAHKAJ01. Next base: position 1,503 of record CAZNWL010000134.1, read on the forward strand.
CTGGTCCAAAAGAGAGGATTTGGACTTAAGGCTAACCGTGGATAAAGGCGACCATACCTGGAAGGGTAATGTAGGCGTAGTTACCACAATCTTGGATAATTTAGACATGGACTACCCCAGAGCTATAGCCGTGGTCTGCGGCCCGCCCATAGCCATGAAATTTTCTACTAAAAAATTATTAGAGCTGGGGTTTAAAGAAAAGAATATTTACCTTTCCATGGAAAAAAATATGTCTTGCGGTATCGGTAAATGCGGCCATTGCCGGATTGGGGTTTATTACGCCTGTAAAGACGGACCGGTATTTACTTACGAAAAGATAAAGAATTTTCCCAATATTTGGGATTAGCGATGAAAGCGAATAAAGAGCAGCGCCTATTTATAGATTTAGATATCTGTGCTACCGGCTGTTGCCAGAAGTGCGATATCGAATGTAGTTTCTACTACCATACGCAGGGACCGGTCAATAACGGCATAATTTTCCTGGCTGAATTGGCAACTTATGCTTTAGTCTGCCGCCGCTGCGAACAGCCGCATTGCGTGCCTGCCTGCCCGGTAGAGGCTTTAGAACAGCAGAAAGAGCAAAATAAATTGCTGATTCGTTATAATATGCGTTGTATCAGTTGTAAATCCTGTTCCTATGCTTGTCCTTACGGGACGATTTATCCGGAACATGTGCCTTACCTGATGCATCATTGCGATTTTTGCTTGGATAGGCGAAGCGAACTTAACGAACCACTTTGCATCAAATCATGCCCCCATGGAGCATTGAAATTAGTCGGGCCGGAATTTAAGCTCGATGAGCATACTTTTTCAATCGGCGATAACCTGATAGTGCATTCTACGCATTGGATTTGGGAGAAAGCATAGCGAGAGATGATATACACAATCTATTTAATAGTTTTTGGATTCCTTTTAACTGCCTTACTCGGTCTTTTTGCCAGTTGGTTTGACCGAAAACTAACTGCTCGCATGCAATACCGCGTAGGCCCACCGCTTTTACAGCCTTTAATCGATATAGTAAAACTTTTAGGCAAGGAAACCTTGATTCCTAGGGAAGCTTCACGGTTTAGCTTTTTGAGCGCTCCGCTTTTGGGTTTAAGCAGCGTAATTCTCGTTTCTACCTTACTTTGGTTTAATAACCTTAACTCTCAAAGGACTTTTATCGGAGATATAATTGCAGCAGTTTATTTATTAACTCTGCCTTCCTTAAGTATAATCATCGGCGGTTTTGCTTCTGCAAACCCTTTGGCCAGTATCGGTGCCTCACGGGAGATGAAGCTGGTTTTAAGTTATGAGTTTCCATTTATCCTCGCTATGTTAGTCCCGATTATCCAAAGCGGATTTTCTCTGCGTTTAGGCGGGATACTGGCATACCAAGCCCAGCATGGCATAATTTTAGGAAGCTGGTCAGGCTTTTTGGCTTTCATAGTCATTTTAATGTGCGTACAGGCAAAATTAGCGTTAGCGCCTTTTGATATTCCCGAAGCTGAAACCGAAATTATCGGTGGCCCTTTAATTGAATATTCTGGTACGCCCCTCGCAGTTTATAAATTGATGAAAAATATGTTATTGTTTGTTTTGCCTTTTTTTATAATGATTACTTTTATGGGCGGGTTACGCCCCGACGGCATACATTTCTTAAACGGTATATTAAAATATTTAGGGTTAGTTGCTTTGATTACGATTATCCGCAACACTAATCCCAGAGTCAGGATTGACCAGGCGATAAGGTTTTTCTGGGGGCCGATGACCGTATTAGCAGCGATAGCAGTTATACTAGCGCTGAAAGGACTATAGAGGAAAAATTACAAATTACAATAAACAAATTACAAACAATATCCAATTATCAAATGAATAAAATTCCAAAAAATGTTTTGAAAATTGTAATTTTGAATTTGTAATTTGTTTGTAATTTGGAATTTGTGTATTGGAATTTAACGAAGCAATATGAGTATAAAATTAAAGGC
>CAZNWL010000135.1:0-3451 GCA_964577045.1 uncultured Planctomycetia bacterium
CGAGATAGCCGAGCGGCTGACCGCAACCCGACTTACTTGAAACGGTTAGAGAAAATTATAATATACAACTTAAATAAAATGATATTCGAATGAGGATTTTATAGAAGGAAAATTAGGCTTTTGATTTTTCTTTCGGATAAGTAATAGCTTTTAATGTTGGGTACAACTTTTTAACTTTCCCTATTTCCGCTATCCATCCATGTAGCCTTGCTATAGACCTATTCACATCGCTTCCAAAAGATAATATCCGCCTTTTCAAGAATTTCAGATCATCAGGGCTTGTGTCGACTTTATTAAGTTTTGCAATAGCATCTTTTATTTCTCGGAACTCGCGGGCTAGCCATCTGATTTCACGGCTGACCTCGTCTTCCGTCCATTTTTCATACATCAAGGGATATTTTGTTTTAAGGTATCTTTCAAATAGGTCTCGGTCCCCCAACTTATCGCAGATTGCCTGCATTATTGCTATGGAAGGAAGTTTATTATGCCTTTCAATCTTGGTAATGTATGTCCTGTCGATGGCGGCCAATTCAGCTAATTTTTCCGTCGTCAGCTTGATTTTTTTTCTCTTAGCCCGCAGTAGAGTTCCAAAATTCTCTTTATTTTCCATGGGTATATGGTAGCAAAAATGTGAAAAAAGTCAACGTGAAAATATTCACACTTTTTACTTGACAAAGTTTGTCATTTCGCTATAATGTGAATAAAATCACAGTGAAAGATCGTCACCGTAAGCTACTTTAAAGATCAAACTGGCGATTGTGGTTTAATGTGTGATAAAAAAATTTTACTCTTTGCGGCAAAAATCAAAATTATGGGGGTGCATATGGTTACAACTTTAAAAATAGAGAGAACTAAATCCGGTATAAAGCAGTGGCGCCTCGCCTCTTTGGTGGGAATATCGCAAACGGAATTAAGCCATTATGAATCAGGCCGCCGCCACTGCCCTGCTGATATCCGGCGCAAAATTGCAGATGTTTTAGCCACAACCCCCGACAAACTCTTTCCGGAGGAATAAAACCATGACATTAGTCAACCGCTAAAAAGTATCGAAGCAGTACGCCATACCGGAACCGACAGTTTATTACTATGCGCACAAAGGGATTATTCCCTTTCATAAGATTGGCGGCAGATTGAAATTTAACCCAGAGAAGATAGAAAAAATATTAAAGCAAGGAGAGGCTCCAATTGCGAGGACTTGGTGATATATACTTAAGAAAAGACGGCAAGAGCCCCTTCTATTGGGTGAAGTATTATGACGCAAGGGGTAAAAGACGGCGTGAAAGTACCGGCACAACCGATAAGAAGCTAGCGCAGCAGATACTTAAAAGACGTATTTTAGAATTTGATGGCCTTAGAAGTGGCGTTAAACAAAATAGCGATATGCCCTATGAGGTATTCTCCGAGGATTTCCTTAAATACTATAGGGCACGCTATGGTTTTGAAACGGTTAAATCTCATACCAGTGTAGTCAATGAGTTTAAAAAATTCCTGGATATGATAGGAATAGGTAAACTATCTGATATCACCCCTGGTATTATAAACAAATATATAACATATCGCAGAGATGCTATTAAAAATAAGGCTAATACCTGCAATAATCACTTGAAAAATCTGTACACACAGTTTCAATATGCAATATCAAATAAGCTCTTATTTGAAAATCCGGCCAAAGGCATTAAAAAGATCGAACTGAATGATGTAGAGGAAAAAGAAGCCCTAACAAAAGATGAATATCAGCGCTTTATGAAAACCTGCAAAAAAGAATATCCGTTTTATTATCCGATATTCTATGTATTCTTTCATACGGGATTGCGCTTTTCGGAGCTTATAAATCAAAAGTGGTGCGATATTGATCTTGAAAACAAGATATTAAGGGTCACTAAGCCGAAGGGAAAGAAAAAAGAGAGTAACGATTATATATCCATCCATACAGGCGTTGTTGATATCTTAAGCTCTCTTCGCCATTCCTGCGAATATGTCTTTACAGATGAAAAAGGCAGTCCTTTTGGACCAAGGACAAGAAAGTTTATCCGCAGACTTAAAGATATCCTAATAAAGGCCAAAATATCGAAAAAATGCAATCTTCACACTACCAGGCATACCTATTGTAGCCAGTTATTTAATGAGGCCGGATTAAGCTCCGCGGAGGTCCAAAGGCAGATGAGGCATACCGAATTAAGAACGACAAACAGCTATGCCCATATATTTCGGCCTGAGCTTAACAGGAAGATAGAAAGGCTAAAGAAACTTGATAAAATTGGTACATAACTGCCACACCGGATTTTGTTGACAACGAAGTTCCCGACGGATATAATAGGGTTTGCGTGGATTTCGGGATGTTTCCCCGTCGTCCCCGCCAAAATTAAAAATCCCTCCCAACTTTATAGTCGAGAGGGCTTTTTAATTCCATAGGGGGAAACTGCGTTTCCCCCTCTTGGCGCTCACTCACTGATACGTAATAGCCACGGGGTTCGTTCGCTGTCACCCCCTTCCTTTGGAATCACCTCTTTAATAGCGTCGTGCTTTATCATAAGAGAAGGAAAAACATTTTCCTTCTCTTATGTATCTTATCCTTTTAAAAATGTGTCCCTTCGGGACGTGGATAGCGACTCGCACTTCAGGGCCAATCCTAAAATAGTTGCGGGGGGGTTTGTTTTAGAGTAAAATAAGCGGCATATTAACCACATGGGCCTTAAAATGAGATCCGGTATCAAAAAAATACCTAAACATTACCTGGAAGAGTTCTTAAAAAACCAGACGGCAATTATAAAAAGCCAGACACAGCTGGCGGCCGTGCTTTTTTCGATCGTCTTTTTTGCGGGAAGTTTTTTTAACCTCCTTGTTTTAAACAAGCATTTAGAAAAGCCGTTGATCGCCGCATGGATCCTATCTCTATTTATATCGATTGCGGCGCTTCCATTATCAAGGGCGGTCAAAAGCTTCTATGGCGCGAAATTAAACGCGGTATTAATCATAACATTGTGCCTTTCGGTGCTGGGTCAGTATTACATCGGGATGGGAGACCCGCCCTTCAATGTGGGGATGACATATATATTCGCCTTTTTGGGGTTCGCCCTCATGTTTCCATGGTCCCCGAGCGAGATCATCGGTATTTTTATTCTACACGCCGGCGCCTATACGGTTTTTTTGTTGAATACGGATAAATATGTATATAGAAAAATGGTTTTCCCATTAGGGACTCCGGATTATTTACAGGGATTTGTCATACTGTTCCTGTCCTTTTTATTCTGCCATATCGTGACCGAACGCGAACGCAAAAGAGAGGTTGAAAACTACCTTCTTCTTAAAGAGATCGAGGAAAAAAACCTGCAGATGAAAAACGAGCTTGAGCTGGCCACAAAAATCCATTCGAGACTTATACCGCAATCCACAAGCACGCCCCTGGCCGACATCGCCGTCACCTACCTGCCGGTATATTATATCTGTCTCT
>CAZNWL010000136.1:0-3450 GCA_964577045.1 uncultured Planctomycetia bacterium
CGTAGCCCAGCAAAATATAGAAATATTAGGAATACCTATTTCGGTTAATTTTTTGACCAGCTACCCTAAAGAAGCGGTCGCTCAAGAGTTAGGTTTTGTCTATAAATTGCCGTCAGTATTGATTATGGGCGGAGGATTGGGCTTGGGGCCGATAAAGTTCATTGCCCAGCATTTAGACGATTTAGAGCAGGATTTTCAGATTATCGTAGTTTGCGGCAGGAATCAAAGGCTTTATCAATGGTTTTTAAAAAACAAAAGAACTTTCAAAAAACCGCTTTTTATTTTCGGCTATACTGACAGCGTAGATAAAATAATGGATTTTTCTGATATTATCATTACCAAGGGCGGCGGCATAACTATTTCTGAAAGCCTGGCTAAAGGCTTATGCATCATAGTTACTAACCCTATTCCCGGCCAGGAAGAGCGCAACGTCGAATATCTCAATAAACTACAGGCCATAGTCAGGGCTGACCGGGCCGAAACAGTCGCCGAAGTGGTCGGGAATATCTTGAATAACCCCAAAGATATGTACCGGTTTAAAGAGCGGGCTAAAGCCAACTCATTTATTGATTCGTCTTTGCGCATAGTTGATTTAATTTTGGAGTTAACCAACTGATGTATTATCTTTTTCTCTTAGGGACTTTTATAGCTTCAGTTTTTTCCCGTAAGTTTTGCTACCTGCTTGCTAGAACTATCGCTTTGGCTAAATTTTATTTCTTTTCAAAAGGCACGAAACAGGTAATTGAGAATCTATCTGCGGTTATTTCCGATGAGAAAGAGCGAAAAATTCAGGCCAAGAACGTATTTATAAATTTTTCTTATTATTTAGTTGATTTTTTGCGTTATCCCAAATTAAGCGAAGCCTTCTTAAAAAAGTATGTGAAGGTGAGTGGGTTAGAAAAAGTTAAATCTTCGCTTATCCAGCACAAAGGCGTTATCGCCCTTACCGCACACTTGGGAAATTATGAGCTGGCCGGAGCAGTCACTTCGCTTTTAGGGTATCCTGTTTCTGCTGTAGCCTTGCCGCACCGCAACCGCCGGATAAATGAATTCTTTAACCGGCGGCGGAAGTCCGTTGGCATAGAGGTGATTTCTACCGGAGCCGCAGTGCGCACCTGTTTTTCGAGCCTGCAGACAGGAAGGATATTAGCTCTTTTAGGCGACAAGGATTTTTCCGGCAGCGGCCTGAAAGTCAGGATGTTTTCGCGCTGGGTTAGCATCCCCCGCGGGGCGGCTTTTTTTGCCTTAAAAACCAATGCTCCTATAATTCCGGCATTTTTTGTCAGGGCGGATAAATATTTTTACCATTTAATTTTTGAGAAGCCTATTATTTCAGGAGAATCCGGGCTTACTAATGAGCGACAATTGATTCAAGAATACATTGTTGTTTTGGAAAGATATATTAAGCAATATCCGGGGCAGTGGTATGCATTTGGCAAATACTGGCTGCCGGAGGATGCAAAATGAAAGTTTGGGTGATTATTCCCGCCTACAATGAGGCTTCGAGGTTAGATAAGCTTCTCGACCAGCTTAAAGAAAAAAAATTGCCGGTATTAGTCGTGGATGACGGTTCACAGGATGCCACCTACGAAGTAGCTAAGAAAAAAGCCAGTTTAGCAGTAAGCCATTCAAAAAATCTCGGCAAGGGTTTATCTTTGAATAAAGGGATTTCTTACCTTTTTACTAACGAACAATTTGATTATGTGATTATTATGGACGCCGACGGCCAGCACAGCCCGCAGGATTTGGACCGGTTTCTTAAGGAAGCTGATACGGGAGCCGATTTTGTAGTTGGCAGCCGTATGGAAAATCCTTCGGGGATGCCTTTGCTACGGATATTCACCAATAAACTTATGTCCGCCTTAATTTCAAAAATAACCGGCCAGTTCATTCCGGACAGCCAATGCGGTTTTCGGATGATTAAGCGCGAAGTCCTTGAAAAAATTAATATTAAGGCTAAAAAGTTTGAGATAGAATCAGAAATTCTTATTAAAGCTGCCAGGCTTGGTTTTAAAATCAAAAGCATACCCATCAAAAGTATTTATTTTGACAATCCACAAAGTAAAATCCGGCCTTTCCGGGATACTCTACGTTTTGTAAAATTCATATCTGGGATAGATAAGTGAAACAGACTGACTTTGAAAAATTAAGGGAACAGATGGTTTCCGAGCAAATTTTCAGCCGCGGGATTACTCAAAAAGCAATCCTGGATGCCTTTCGAGAAGTGCCCCGCCATTATTTTGTTCCCGAAGAAGAAAGGCCTTATGCTTATGATGACTACCCGCTTTCTATCGGCTGGGGGCAGACTATTTCTCAAACCTATATGGTGGCTTTGATGACCGAGAAGCTTCAGACTAAGCCAGGTATGCGGGTTTTAGAGATAGGGACTGGTAGCGGTTATCAGGCCGCGATACTTTCCAAGCTGGGATTGGAGGTCTATAGCGTTGAACGCATTGCCGAATTGGCCAATAAGGCCAAGAAACTTCTCGACTCTTTAGGATATCCAGCGATAATGGAAGTGGCTGACGGAAGTTTAGGTTGGCCTGAAAATGCGCCTTACGATAGAATTATAGTCACGGCAGCTGCAACTTCTGCGCCCAAAGCTTTAATTGAGCAGCTTAAAATAAAGGGGAGGCTGCTTATACCTCTGGGCGGCTGGTTTCATCAGGAGCTTACAGCTATCGATAAACTTTCTGCCGACGATATCCGGGAAGAAAAAATCTGCGACTGTATTTTTGTGCCATTGATAGGTAAAGATGGATATAAAGAGTAGAATTTTTGCTTGGCTAGCGGGGATATTTTCTCCGGTATCGGCTATAATCGCGGTAGCCATGCTTCCTATCTTTGAGCTGCGCTTAGCCATACCTCTAGGCCTTTTTGTTTTCCATTTGCCCTTAGTCACTGTTTTTACTCTTTCGATTATCGGAAACTGCATACCGATTCTTCCGCTTCTGCTATTTTTTAAGTATTTTTTTCAAGCTATACAGAGTTGGCGCTATATCGGTAAATTTTTCCGTTGGTGGTTCAAGCACGTTGAGCATAAGTCAAAAAGCATCGAACGCTGGGGATTCTGGGGTTTGGTAATTTTTGTAGGCATACCGCTTCCGGGAACAGGGGCTTGGACTGGCGTTTTAGCGGCGACTCTCTATAAAATGGAGATAAAAAAAGCTTTTCTGGCAAATGCGCTTGGCGTAATCCTCGCCGGTATTATTGTCAGTGTTATCTGCATAGTTTCGCCGGAGCTCGCCCAATCTCTGGTTAGTTTTGTGCAGCAGAAATAAGCTATGTATATTTTAGGCAGATTTTCGAAAAGTTTTTTCTTGACAAGCAAACTCGCAGTTGTAAAATATTTTGACTTTTAAGGACAAAGGCGTCCTTTCTTAAACGAAGGGACGCTTTTTCTTTTTTTTTGACACTGCTTAAATTTTCAGCGGTCTACGCCTTAAAAAC
>CAZNWL010000137.1:0-889 GCA_964577045.1 uncultured Planctomycetia bacterium
CAATGGTGTCAGAATTTAAATTATTGGAACGCTTGATTAACTCTACGGTGGTGTTGTATTTTTTGGCAATTTTCGTGAGAGTATCTTTGGGCTGGACCTTATAGACGATACTGCAGGCGTCGGGTTCCGGAGAAAAAAGAAATTTCATGTTAATAGTTTCTATTTTTTTGCGGATATCATTTATCGCTGCCGGGTCAGTAAGATTTTCCAACTTCTTTTCATAGAGCGTTTTGGCTTCTTTAAGCTGGCCGGCGGATAAAGCCTGGTCAGCCTCTTCTGAAACCGAAGGCTTAAAAGCCTTGGCTGAGCCGGCGGGCTTCCTCGATAAAAATATAACCAGCAGAGAAATTGCTATCACACAAACTACGCCGATAACAAGTGGGTAAATCTTTTTCATTGGGCTCCTTTCTGCTTCGCAGGAATTACAACAAGTTAGTAGTAGAACTAATTACCTTAATTAGCGGTAAACAATATAGGTAGTAAGCGCTCCTACCAAACCTCCGACTAGAACTTCTATCGGAGTGTGCCCGACCAGCTCCCGCAAGTGGTTCTCTTCGATCTTCTTTCCCTCCTGAAGGTCTTCCATCATTCTATTCAGTATTTTTGCCTGAAAACCTATGGAACGGCGCCAGGTCTGGGCATCAAACATAGTAATCAGGGCAAAGATAACGCTCATGGCGAATAAAGCCGATGCGCTGCCGGCCTCTTTAGCAACACAGACAACCAAAGATACCACTGCCGCACTATGTGCTGAAGGCATGCCGCCAGTGCCCAGAATCCAGTAAAAGTTAAACTTTCTGTCTCTGAATACCCCGAAAACGACCTTTAAAATCTGGGCGGCCAAACTGCTGTAAATAACCGCCCACAAAGCTTTATTGCTATATAATCC
>CAZNWL010000137.1:899-3393 GCA_964577045.1 uncultured Planctomycetia bacterium
ATATAATCCCAGCCAAAAACCGCTCATTGGATTTTATTATAAAAAGAAAACCGGATTTAGGCAACAACTATTTCACCTCAAACTCTGGCTAAAAATCTTCGTTTTTTCCTTCGACGGGCTTAACCGTAAACAGTTTAAAATTGCGCGGGCAAATAACGCTGGAATTGAACTCCGAAGTCCCTTCATAATAGACAACCTGGCCAACCAGGGCCTCTAAATCGTCGACCAAAGATATGTCTAAACGGGCGCAGCCCCTTAACTTACGGCCGTTAAAAACTATCTGGCTGGGAGGGTTAGCTTTTAAACAATAACATTTTCCGCAGGTTTTTTCGCCAACCCGAAAGCTGCATTTGGTCAACAAGCCCTCTCCTTTCTGGGGAGGAGCTTTAGGAATGTTGCTGGATTTATCGTCATTAGAGGCATCTGGGAGATTCTTCAGCTTCTCTTTCATCTCTTCGAGAAACTTATCTCTCGCTTCTTGGCCAGAAAGTTGATCCCCTGCGGCTGGCTCAACTTCATCGGTAAGGTTTTCGGGAGGCGTTTCGCCGTTGAACTCAACTATTTCGCCCCGGGTTAAGAAACTCCCGGATATAAAAAATAGAAGTATCCCTGTAAAAAAAAGAAAAGCCATCTTTTTAGCCCGGGCTTGGCTACATTTTGTCAAAATTAACATTTTTATCCTTTTTCATTCTTTGGACGGACCTTTTGTCTTCTTCCTCTTTAACTACGGTTTTAAACAAAGCGTCCCCCGCAGAAGCATTCTCCCCGATTAAAATATTCTTCTCGGCATAGCCTTCCACCAGTTCGACAATCCGGTCGCCTAAAAGTTTTTTTATGCTTTTAAGCTTCCTTTCGTAATAAATAAGTTGTTGGTATTGTTTGCCGGAAATCGGCCTAAGCTTCTCTATATCGAGCTGGCTGGCTTTATCTTTGGCCAATAATTCCCGGGCTGCCTGCCAGGTTTTAAGCAGGCTATCGTCTTTTGACTTTTGAGCTTTTTCTAACTCTTCTTTTAAATCTTTTTCTAATTCCTGAAAAATATCCGCTTGCGCCTGATTTTTTACATAGTCAGCGGTAATCTCGTCTAATTTTATCTGGGTCAATTTATATTGGTCAATCAGATATTTCAAACGGTCTCTTTGCATACCTTTATTCTACCAAAACCAGCGGGCTTTTCAATAAAGAAACGGCTTGACAAATTACTGTTTTCATCAATAATCATTGCTATGGGAAGAAACAAAAGAGAACTAAAAAAAATTCACCGCAAAAAAATAAAAAAAGCCAAAAGAATTGTCGGGCTTTACTCCCGGAAAGAACTCGCCTTTGAAAAACTAACCACCCGCGGCAAGCATTTCTTAGAAAAGAGAAAGAAGCAGGAAAAAAAGGCCGCCTAGAGTTAAGAAGAATGGCGGCGAGTGGACTTGAACCACCGACACAACGGGTATGAGCCGTTTGCTCTACCGGCCTGAGCTACGCCGCCTTAAAACTAGAGAATTATATCATTACTCAATAAAAAAGCTATCCCAAAGATACCTAATACGAAAGAGCCTTAATAATTTCAATTTTTTTTATCGGCGAGTAATCCGCGGTCTTGATAATGAAATCGTCCAAATAACCCTCGTTTTTAGCTTCATCCACGCTCAACTCATAAATATTTTCCTCTGTCCCGCCCAGCTTCGTAAACCGCGCATAAGGAACGCGCCCCAGGTAAAGACTGGGTTCGGCTTGCGCTGCGTCAGTATAAACTTTGATTCTTACCGGGATTTTAGCATGCGGGAATTTCGCCTTTTTAAATTCAAACTCATAATTTCCGGGAAAAATCTCCAGAAAAACCGTGCGTTCTTTATCGTCCAAAGTAATCGGGGAGCCGTTATTAATCTTTCCCTCTACTTCCACGAGCAGCTTATACCACTCCTCCCGCGAATATTGCAGAACTACTATTAAATTACCGAAACCAGCCGCATAGTCAGACTTACCTAGATAATATTTAGCCAGTAAAACATAGGGTTGGGCGCCAAACGGGCAGAGAGAAACCGCCTTCTTAAATTCTTCCTCTGCTTTCTGGTCATCACTTCCGGAATAAAACCAAGCCAGTTTTAAATGGTATTCGAAATTGAGCGGGTTTAACTCTACTGCCCGCAGGTAAAAGCCTTGAGCGTCTTCGGCTTTAATCAACAGCTGGCTGCCCAATCCATCATTCAAAGCTCCAAAAATATAGTCAGCCTTTCTGGCTAAGTAGTCGGTGTCTACGGGGCTGTAGTTTATGGCTTGAGAGGTTAAAGAAATGGCCTGTTGGTAGTATTCTTCTAAACCCAACTGTAAAGAGGGTTTCTCTAATAAAAAGGCCCTTTGGTAAAAAAGATAACCCCTTAAATTGCGATAAGCCGAAAACCAGCAGATAAAAATTAAAGCTAAGCCTAAGGAAAAAACTACCGTCAGGTTATTGGTTTTTAGTTTTATTTCCAACATAGTTACTCAAAATGAGTATATACAC
>CAZNWL010000138.1:0-3376 GCA_964577045.1 uncultured Planctomycetia bacterium
GAATAAGCGTTGTTGGTGTTCACCATAAAGTATTTGCCAGGCTTAAACCAAGCCGTAGAAAGCTTTAACTGCACATCTTCGGTGTAATCATAGATAGCATAAGCATCGACTTCGTTGCCAAAATCCAGAGTCCCTGTGCTTACTACATAAGCGTCAGCTGCTGGACCAATTCTGGGAGTGTAAGTGCCATCAAGGTCTTTTTTAGCTCTGGCGGCATGAGCATAGAGAAGCCCCAAAGTTAAATCCTCTCTGGGCATCATTGAACCGGAAAGGGTTAAAATGTTAGCATCGGTGTTAGACATTAAGATGTTGATAATTTCAGCCGGGGTTTGGTCTTCCCATAAAGGATCCCAACCTTCGTATTTCTGGTCAGTTTCTGACTGGTCGCCGCTTAAGAAGGTGTAACCCAGGCCTACTTTAGCATTGTAATCGTTTAAGAACTTGTACTCTGTACCCCACTGGATAGCCCAAGCGCCTATAGAATCATGGTCTGTAGCGCTTGCTCTGTAGTCGCCAATCTGATAAGCCACTTCTAAACCTGTGTTCAGCTTATCAGTCAAATCCAACTGAGTCCTTCCACCAAAAGTGTAAACCTTCTGTTTGGTGTCAGTAGTGACTGTGCTTTGAGGTGTCTTGTCAGCTGAAAAAACATAAAGTTCGCTTACCGCATTATGAGTATCCCACTTATAGGCAGCATTAACCCCCAATAGGATTTCATCCTCTCTACGGTCTCCGGTTCCGTTTGCACCTTCGTCTACCTGGGCAATAACGAGGTCAAGCGTCCAAGGAGCAAAGTCTAAAATTGCCCGGATAGCGTCAAAGCCTTTGTTGAGGCTTAGATCCGTAGCTGCTGTGGGAAGGCCAGTCGGAACTGACGTACCAGAGATTTTTCCCTGGTTAGTATCAGGATTTCCGACAATCAGGCCGTTTCCATACTTTAAATTCTGACGACCAACGATCAGAGTCAACGGCTCATAGAAGAATTCTTTCATCTCCACATAACCCAAGGCGATTTCCAAATCGTCTGCGTGGTTTACGTCAGCAGAGTTATCCTCGCCCCAGCCTCTTTCAGAAATCAGCTGTAAAGCTGCGGCTACGCCTTCGGTTAAATCCGCGTCAAATTTTAACCGAATCTGGGAGATAAAAAAATCATCGTCATTTTCGGTGGCTAACGAAGTTGGTGCTCCCATTGACAGGTCTCTGACGATGTACTCGGAGTTGATATCTCCGCTTACTTTGATATTCTCTACAGCAGCAAAGGCAGTGCCGATTAAGGCCACTGACATAACTGCCATAGCCACAATTAACTTTCTACTCATTCAAATCCTCCTTTGGTTAAATCTTAGGAATCTATACTACAAGGTTCTCAACCCTTGTTATTTGCAAATCTATAGTTATATCATCCACCTCTTTGACAATCTAGGGCTTTAACTATTATCCATCACCTCCTTTTTCGCCTAGACTAAGATTGTCCGTGAATGGTATAACCTAATTTTTTGCCTCCTCCAAAGGTAATAAAGACTCTTGTTCTGGACCTCGTATCCTAAGATATTGTCAATAAACAACCTATAAACTTTTTATCAAATAATCGCCCAATTGTCAAGGTTTTTCTTAAAAAAATCGTTAAATTATAACCGCTTATAAATCAATTAGTTATGAATGTAATCTTAAAAATAAACATCAATACGTTGAAATCTACCCCTTCTTACTGCCTCACTTAAAGGAAAAAGCACCGTATTCGAAGAAATGCTGATTTTCTCGCTCCCCGCGGAAACCTCTATTTTTTTAACCTGACAGCCTGGCTTAAAGGTATCCCAACGCCTGGGGTTATGGTAACAAACCAAAGTGTGGGAAAAAAGCTTAAAAGAGAAACTGCCCTTAGTAGTGAAAAATTCGCCTTTGAGTATCGGCTTAAATTGCAGAATGAGCTTACCTTGCTTATTGATAAAAAAAGGTTTGTTTCCCAAACAAAGCAGGGCCCATATATTTAATACTTCAGCCGTGGCTCCGCTTAAGCGGGCCACAAATCCCCGACCCCAGAGGCTTTTATCAACGTAGGCGCTTGAGACTATAAACGAAGAATTTTCCAAAATGTTTCTTCCGTATCTCTCTGGCTCAAAGAAACAAACTCCGCAATTTTTAAAATCCTTAAAGAACTCTTCAGTAAAACCGTTCTTTAACAACTCGAGGAGATATTTATATTCCATGTGTAACCAAATCGATTCGTTCTCTAACCACCCGGGCGCAAAGGCACGGCTTCTTCCGATTTCCAAAGGCTCATCCGAAAGCGAAACATTCAAACGGTACATCTTCAATTCTCTATCAAAAAGTTTCGAACGTTTGGTTTTCTGGTAAATATTTTTTGAACCTTCATTGCGTAAACTATGGACAACGCCTTCCAGAAATAACGGCAAAGCTCTTTGTTTAAAAGCCAAGGCTTTGAAATGATGTTTATTTTTCGGTTTGTATCGAGTAACCCGATAAGTAAAGTAACTCCGAGACAGGCCTTTTTTTCTGTCTTTAGCCTTTTCTAAAGAACGGTTTAGTTTTTTAAGAAGCTTTTGCAAAAAACTTTCCAAAACTCCCAAAGGAAGGCTGGATTCCCGGCCGCTGATAGAGAAAAAAACTTTCTGCCGGAACGTTTCTTTGGCCGAATTGCTTATATCCCAGAATTTATAATTATAGTTAGAGGCTTTGCGGTTTAAACTTAAGAGGCTATTCATCTTTCTAAAAAACCAGGCCAATTCTTGAGGCAGGTCGAGCTTCTTTACCCGGCTCTTCTTTAACTCTTTTAGGGCGCGTTCTAAAAGCAGCACTGCCCGCTTGAGCTCAAAGGTCTCGCAAACCGATGAGCCGAACAAAGCCGGAAGGCCGTTAAGCGAATCGCACCATCCGGGTTTATCCGCTTCCATCTCTATGCCTACGCCGTAAGGGTCAAGCGTGGCTGATTTGTTTAAAATAAGGCTAAGGAGCTTGACCGAAAGGCTGGTCTTATAAACCCTGCCGTTTTTAGTGCGTAAGATATTTTTGTTATCCTTGCGGTCTTTAATGATTTGCTTTTTTTCTTTTACTGCCTCAAGGCTTTCTCCCTGATAAGGTTTGCTTGCCCGTAAACAATAGCGCCGGCTGCGGGGTAAAATGCGATGTTCATCATCCCAGAAGGTAAACTCTTTCTTTAAAAATAATTCGGTTAATTTATCCGGGTAAAAATATAAAAAGTTTTCGATTAAATCCAGGTTATAGTGCCAGTGGTCTATCCAGTAACCTTCGCCATGCAGCCCTTGAGGTTCGAATTCAGCTTCATCCAGTAAATCCCTGACAAAATCCTGCGGGTTGGAAAGCCTCATTTTCTCCTCGGCCAACAGCGAAAATACTT
>CAZNWL010000139.1:0-3330 GCA_964577045.1 uncultured Planctomycetia bacterium
GCATAAAGAAAGGGCAAGCTATAAAAGATGTGCTTAAAATTATCGCCTAAACGCATATTTTACCTGGCCATAGTTTTGTTTTTAGGCTGTAGCCGAATCGAAGGCAAAGCCGTTGAAACAGACGCTTTGGATAAGTTGACTTTTCAATATGAAGAGTCCGCCGCAAAATATGAAGAGCTGCTTAAAAGTAACCCCAACGACACAGTTTTACGCCTCAAACTTGCCAATTTTTTTTATGATTTCAGAGACTACCAAAAGATAATTGGGCTTTTAAGCGGCCAGGATTCCCCTGAGGCGAAAATTATTCTGGCTAAAAGTTTTAGCCGGCTTAAAGAATATGATTATGCCATTGCGATTTTTGAGCAGTTAAAGCCTTTCCCCGAAGATTCCGAATGCCTCTATCTTTACGGCGAAGTTTTAGAAAAAAAGAACCTTTTCCCCAAAGCTTTGGAAATCTATGGCCAAGTCCAAGGAGAGTTTTCAGCCCAGGCTAAAGAGAGGATTGCCGCTATCCGGGCACAAGAAGGCGGGGACGAGATACCTCAAGAAATAAGCCAGATTTCCCGGGATGCCGCAGAGTTTTTGAGCCAGGCCAAAGATGATGCTGCAGCCTATCTTTTGGTGGATGAAGAAATGGAGGTATTTCCGGATAATACCGCTATTTCCACAGTGCACGTAATTGAAAAAGTTTTAAAAGAACGGGGCAAAGCGCTTGCCGAAATTGATATCGGCTATGATTCAACTTACGAAAGGGTGGAGCTGGAATTTGCCCGGACCATCACTAAAGAAGGCAAGGTCCGTTATGCTGCCGCGGAAAATATCCGCGACGTAAGCCGTTATTTAAACTTTCCTCTTTATAGCAACTCCCGGGCCTTTATTATTTCCATGCCTTCGGTAGACGTGGACGCAGTTATAGAATATAAAGTAAAAATTTATTCCTCAAAATTAATCAATGAAAATGATTTTTCTTCTATTTACCGTTTAAGAGAGGAGTACCCGGTTTTTAAAGCCCGCTTTAATTTGGCTGTTCCCAAAAGTTCTGAAATAAAATTTAAATTTTTCAATCAGGAATACGCCGAAGGTCTTGACTTAAAACCTGTTTTTTCAGAGGCCGCAGACAGGAAAAAATATCTCTGGGAGTTTAACCAGATAAAACCGATTGTCCCGGAATATGCCATGCCGCCCCAGAGTTATATTAACCCGGCAATCCTAATCTCGAGTTTTTCTTCCTGGGATGAGATTTTTCGCTGGTGGCAGTCTTTATATCAGGACAAACTGTCTTTAAGCGCAGAGACGAAAAAATTTTTAAGCCAGCTGATTGCAGGGGCTGTTTCTGATATGGATAAAGCCAAAAAAATTTATGAGTTTGTAGCTAAAAATATCCGTTACGTAGCCATAGAATACGGCCAAGGAGGCCACGAACCTCACCAAGCCGAAGAAGTTTTTATCAACCGTTACGGAGATTGCAAAGACCAGGCCATACTTTTAGTTTCTCTGCTGCGCCAGGCGGGATTAAAAGCATATCCGGTGCTTATTCCTACGGATGAAGCGTATTCCGTAAGCGAAGATTTTCCTTCGGTTAATTTTAATCATGCGATTTGCGTCCTCCATATAGACAATGGTCTAATCTTTATGGACCCTACTGCCGAGACAACGCCTTTTAAGAGCATACCGCTGTCCGACCAAGACCGCAAAGTGTTGATATTCTTTGACGACCATTGGGAAATCGGCTTAACCGAAACGACTAAGGACAATCAGGTGACTTATCTTATGGAAATTAACGTTGACGATAAGGAAAACGCTAGAATTAAACGCCAGGTAGAAAGTTCCGGTTTCTTTGCTGCCGGTTACCGCTGGTATGTAAAATATACTCACCCCGCGCTGATTGAGGAGGATATCCGCCAGAAAATGAGAGAGATATCGTCTTTATCCACTTTGCTGGATTATAATATAAAAAACATCGATGATTTTGATTTAAATACGCTGCTTACTTATAACTTCGAAGTAGAAAAGTTTTTTAATCCCGCCGGCAGTTTAAGAAGCGTTCCGGCCTTAGACCAGATTCAGCTTGACCGTAAATTAATCAGCAAAGATGTGCGTAAATTCCCTATTGATTTTAACGGATTCTATGATAAAAATGCCAAGATTAAAATTACTTTGCCTAAAAATTTAAAGGTTAAATACCTACCTAAGCCTTTCAGCTTGGAAAATCCATGGTTTAAGCTGGAAGTTTCTTATACCCAGGTCGGCCAGGAGGTCAATTTTTCCCAAAACTTTAGTATCGGGCAGCGTTTTGTCCGGGCCGAAGATTACAATAAATTTGTGGAGAATTTAGAAGGCGCGCTCTGGCACTTACGCGAGGAAATTATTTTACAAGTCAAATGAGACGGAAAGATTTTGAAATATTTTTTTACGAAAATATCTTGAAAGAACGCCCGGAGTTTGTCAACGCCTTAATCTCTTTGGGGGATGCCTATACCCGCAGAGGTCTTTATCAGGAAGGCCTGGCCGTTGACAGGAAGCTGGCGAGTTTGCGGCCGGACGACCCGATTGTGCACTATAATCTGGCCTGCAGCCTTTCTTTAGTCGGTAATCCTGAAGAGTCCTTAAAGGAGCTTAAGAAAGCAATTTTACTGGGCTATGATGATTTTTCTTATATTTTAGAAGATGTTGATTTGAAAAATGTCAGGGAACTTGCCGAATTCCAAATCTTTTTTCGCAAACTTACCAAGTCAAAGGATTGATGGCCATTCGGAAGATTAAATCAGGGTTCATAGCTATTTTAGGCCGGCCTAACGTAGGAAAATCCACCCTGCTTAATGCTTTGCTGGGCGAAAAGGTAAGTATTATTTCGCCCATTCCCCAGACTACCCGCTATCAGATAAGAGGAGTCTTAAATTTAAAAAATGCGCAAATGGTATTTGTAGATACCCCGGGAATTCACTCTTTCCGCGATAATTTAACCCGGCATTTAAATACCGTGGCCAGGCAGTCTGTCGAGGGTTGTGACCTTATCCTTTATATGGTGGATGTTTCGCGTAAAATCGGCGCTGAAGAGGCCGAAGTAGCAGATTTTTTAGTTAAACAGAAGATAAAAATTATTATGCTTTTGAATAAAATAGATTTAGGCGAAAAATTTATCCATGAATATATAGATTTATGGAGCCATAAGGCGGCTAAAGTCAAGAATAGCCCCTTAACATATTATTTACCGCTTTCGGCAAAGACCGGAAGAAATTTAGAACTGTTAAAAAATATTATTTTAGAAAACCTGCCCATTCAGCCGCCATTTTACGATAATGGCACGCTTACGGATTTTCCTTTAAAATT
>CAZNWL010000140.1:0-3326 GCA_964577045.1 uncultured Planctomycetia bacterium
GCGAGATGATTGCCGCAGCTAAACTTTCCGGGGTGGGCCCTTTTGCCGGAGTAGCCGGAGCCATAGCCGCTTATGTCGGGAAAGACTTGCTCAAGTTTTGCCGGGAGATTATCGTGGAAAACGGCGGAGATATTTTTTTAAAGATTAACTCGGATAAAGTATTAGGCGTTTATTTAGGAGAGAATTACGACCCGCAAACGCTCAAGTTGAAAATAAAAAAACGAAACGAGCCTTTTGGCATCGCTTCTTCTTCAGCCACTATCGGGCCGAGCCTAAACTTCGGAAATACTGATTTGCTTACAGTAATTTCTCAAGATGCCATTGTTGCTGACAGCTTTGCCACCGCCCTTTCTAACCGTATTAAAACCGCAGAAGACGCGCTTAGCGTGATTGAGTTTTCTAAAACCCACCCCGCAATCGAAGGAATCCTCATTGCTTTTTCCGGAAAAATTTATCTCTGGGGAGAATTAGAGCTGGCCGAATAAAATGCGCGAGGTGGGACTTGAACCCACACGGCTTTCGCCATACGCCCCTCAAACGTAAGTGTCTGCCATTCCACCACTCGCGCTTCTATGCTTTCCTTCGGTCAAAGATATACTTACTGCCGTTAAACTTTTTGGCGAGGTTTTTTGTTTCCGCGCTAAGCGAGCTAATCTGGGCAGTATGAGTGAATTCACGTTCAGAATTGGTAATGATGCCGATAGAGATGGAAGGGAAGCCGAATTTGTGGATTTCGCTATCCCGGCCCCTGGTTTCAATGTAGCCTTTAGCCCGGTCTTTTTCCTGGAAAAAATAGGGTGCTTGCGCATCAAAATCAGCAATTATTTTTTTGGCGACCTCTTCAGCGGCCTCCGGGGTAGTTACGATTAAGAAATCATCCCCTCCGATGTGGCCGATAAAGTCATTGAGATTTCCCTTCTTCTGCACGCTGTCAATAAGAATACGGGCAGTAGCTTTAATAGTGTTATCTCCCTGTTCAAATCCATAGTAATCGTTTAAGGCTTTGAAGTTGTCCAAGTCAATGCTCAAGACGGCAAATTTTTCTTTACTTTCTATTTTTTCCTTAAGCTCTTTAGTTATCGAAGCATTGCCAGGCAGCCGGGTTAGGGGATTAGCGTCCAAGTTAGCCCGGGAACGGCGGATGAGCATTCGGATGCGGGCAATGAGCTCTTGGGGCACAAAGGGTTTGAGCATATAATCGTCGGCTCCGGCTTCCAGGCCCTTGACTTTATCCTCGGTTTCGCCTTTACCGGTGAGCATCAGAATCGGAGTGTTAGAGGCTAAAGTATCTTTACGGATAGCTTTACAGATTTCCGGCCCAGTAAGGTCGGGCAGCATATAGTCTAAAACCAAAAGGTTGGGAGTGTCGCTTTTAAGTTTTTTTAAAGCTTCTCCTCCGGTGGCAGCTCTGACTACGTCAAATTCGCCTGTAAGAGTAGCCTCTAAGAGGTCCAGAATATCCGGGTCGTCATCAACTATTAAAACTTTTACTTCAGCCATCTTTTGCCATTTTCAGGGTAAAGAAGAAGCTTGAGCCTTTATCAACTTCGGACTCAACCCATATTTTTTCTTTGTGAGTTTCGATAATTCTTTTAACCAAAGAAAGCCCCAAACCCGTTCCTTTTGCGCCCATGTTGACTGGATTGGGCACAGTGAAAAATTCCTGAAATAATTTTTCCAAATTCTCCTTTGAAATACCGCAGCCGGTGTCAGCTATAGAGATTGTAACTTGAGTCGGGCCGGGTTTGCAACTAATTTTTATCTGGCCGCCCTGGCCGGTAAATTTTATAGCGTTATTTATCAAGTTGATGAAAACCCTTTCGATTAAGTTTCTGTCCATATAGACGTTTAATTTTTTCGGGAGGTCAAAGGCAAATTTTATTCCTTTGGCCTGGGCCTGGGGAGTAAGAAAGTCAGTAACGTCGGTGATTAACTTTACGATTTCATGCACGGTGATGTGGACTTCGGTTTTACCCGATTCGATACGGGAGATATCCAGAAGCATATTTACGATATCCATGAGTTTATTCACGTTAGTATCGATTTTAAGCAAGCGATCCTTCGCTTCCTGCGGCAGGTGGCCGAATTTTTCATCCAGCAAGAGCGATGAAAAGCCTTTTACTGAAGTGAGCGGAGTGCGCAATTCATGAGAGACACTGGAGACAAAGTCAGTCTTAGATTTGCTTATGGTTTCCACTGCCCTTAAGGATTTAACCAGTTCATTAGTCCTTTCTTTAATCTTTTTTTCCAAATCATCTTTGGTGTGGTAAAGGTCTTCAAACAGCTGGATGTTATTGAGGCATTGTCCTAAATAGGTGCAGACGGTTATGAAAGCTTCGATTTCCGATTTAGTTATTTCGGCCGAGATCAAAGGCTCGCAAACCAAAAATATCGCATAGGCAGAATCGCGGGATTTTATTGAAGCCACTAGCATCTGCTCAAGCCCCGCCGTATTTTTAAGTTGTTGGTAGAGTTCAGAGTTTTTAGGAAGCAGTTGCATTCCCTTGAAAGTCTCCTTTTTAAATTGGAGGGTGCTTTTTATGGCTTCGGTTCCCTGAGGCGTAAAGCCGATGTTTATTTTTGTGGTTAAGGTAGCAAAATCTAAAACCAGCCCCTTTTTAAATCCCAGAGATTCAATGAGTTGAGCATCGACTTGAGACAATAGTTTTTCCCCATCCAGGATTTCTACCGAGGAGGAAATCAGGTTTTTTATCAAAGTTAAACGGCCAAGTTCCGCCTCGATTTCCTGCTGGTAAAGTTTTACTTCCATGTCGCTTTTTATAATCAGTTTTGCCTGCTGGTCTAAATCTTTAATTATCCGGTCGCGCTGTTTTACTTCTTTTTCGAGCAGTGAAACGCTTTGCCCCTTTTTTATAAGGTAGAGCGAGAGAAAGATTAGTAGGACGAATAATAAAATTGTCAGGCCAAGCAAAGGATTGATTACTGGCATGAGTTTAAACCTATTTTAATCCCATAAAGTTAATAAAATATTTCCGGTCTCTAAATCGACAAACCCTTTTTCCGGGTCGCTGGATAACGCGTAATCGGAGTAAATCCCGATTACTTTGGAGTCATTTCCTAAAGTCTGCTTGATGAATTTCATTTCTTCAATAGCCAGCTCCTTTAAGATATTTTTTCTGACCAGGGAGTTGACGACAAAAACCAGGCCTTGCCCTTTACGCTGTAAAGAGAAAAGAGCGGCCTTGGTATTATTAAATAGAGAAGTCGTGTCCAGAAACATAATATGGGCTTGGGAACCCGCTTTCAATTCTCCGGCATACATCAAAGAACCGTCTCGAAGATATTCTATTACATTTACCAGCCCA
>CAZNWL010000141.1:0-1518 GCA_964577045.1 uncultured Planctomycetia bacterium
AATATAAGCTGAATATCAAGCTGGTATGCAGCGGTATAGCAAAGGAAAACCATCAGAAAGTGAAGGAACAAATAGCAAAGTTTTCTTTAGCCGAGGACGTATACTTAATTCATTTGGAATATGGCGAAATGGTATTTTTGTATCGGGCGGCCCAGACTTTAATTTTTCCTTCGTTGTTTGAAGGCTTCGGCCTTCCTTTGGTTGAAGCAATGCATAGCAGTTTGCCCATAGCCTGTTCCCGGATACCTGCTTTAACAGAAGTAGCCCAGGACGCGGCCGCGTACTTTGACCCGCTTAATTTCGAAGATATTGCCGAAAAAGCCCGCGCTGTTTGTGAGGATGAAAACTTAAGAAGAGAGCTTATTAAAAAAGGCAGGCAGAGGGGCGAGTTTTTTTCTTGGGAAAAAACTGCCCGGGAAACCATGAAGGTCTATGAGCAATTAACTAAAAGGCTATGAGCGACCATAGAAAAAAAATAGTTTTTTTGTGCCTTTTCTTTTAGGCGAAGGCTTGGGAGGAGGCATTGAAAGGGTTGCCCTAAACTTGGTTAACCATTTTGATTATGCCCGCTACAATATCGTATTAGTGATGTTTAGTAAAAAAATAGAAATCAGCGATATCTGGCCACCGGATATTAAGGTAATTAATTTATTATATATGAGAAGAAGGCAGTTTCTTAAGCTTGTTTTGAGCCTAAGGCGAATAATTGAAAGAGAACAACCGGGATTCTTGCTAAGTTTTGGGTTTTACGCAAATGTTATTTCTGTATTCTCGGCGATGTTTTTAAAGGCTAAGCCCAAGATTATTTTAAGCAGCCATTGTTTCCACCGGCAAGAGTGGGCTTACGAGAAGTGGCTAAAGCATTTTTTCTCGATGATGATGCATTATAGCTATCGCCACTGCGATCAGATAATAGCCGTGGCCCAAAAAATAAAAATGGCTTTAAGCCAAGATTTCAAGGTCCCTCCAGAGAAAATCAAAGTTATTTATAACCCTTTAGGGATTGCCGAAATAGATAAGTTAAAGCAAGAGGAAGCCGCACATCCTTTTTTCAAAAAAGATAGATCCAGTTTTGTAATTATTGCCGTGGGCCGTTTGGCCCAGCGCAAACGGTTTGATATTCTGCTGCGAGCCTTGTCTTTGGTAGCCAGCAAAGTTGATGTTTACCTATTGATTGCGGGTGAAGGAGAGCTTTTAACCGACCTACAGCTTTTAGCTTCCAATTTAGGCCTGAAAAATAGGGTGGATTTTATCGGCGTGAAGAAAAATCCTTATTGCTGGATAGCCAAGTCAGATCTTCTGGTCTTGTCTTCGGAATGCGAAGGTTTCCCTATGGTTATTCCTGAAGCCATGGCTTGAAGAATTGCGTAAAAAAATATCAGAGACTGCTAAAATATATGTGGAAAAATTCAGCAGCGATAAAATCGTAAAAGAATATGAAGAATTGTTTAAATAAGCGAATTTTAGTTAACTTTATCGGCTATAATTCTTTCGGCGGCCTTTCGGATTTAGTCAATA
>CAZNWL010000141.1:1528-3322 GCA_964577045.1 uncultured Planctomycetia bacterium
GTTGGAGGCAAGCGGCAGCAAAAATGAATATTTCATATACATTAACCACCGGCTGAAAGAGAGGTTAGGCAATTTACCGAAAAACATCCATCTGCTTACCGCTAAATTTGTGGAGGGTAGTTGGTTGCTTAGGTTTATCTTCGAACAGTTATTCCTGCCTTTTTTCTTTTATTTTCGTAGAACCGATTTATTTGTCAGCGGCAATTTCGCTATTCTTTTTTTCCCGCTTAAACAGGTAATCAGAATCTCCCAGCCAATCTGTTTTTCTCAAGATGTCTTGGAACGGCTGAAGAGTATGGATGCTAAGTTTCGTTACAGTGTATTAATATTAAGGAAGTTGATTTTATGGTCAGTGGCTAAAGCTGACCGGACAGTCTTTTTATCGCAATCTTTAGCCAAAGACATTTTAGCTTGCCTTAAAATCCCGGCTTTGCCCCAAAAACACCTGATTTCCTACAATGGCATTAATCAGCAATACTTCACCAGCAATAAAGAGTTTAAAAAAGAGGTGAAGTTAGAGCTCGAGGTTCAACCCAAACCTTTTTATATTTTATATCCTTCGGCCTACCGCTTTTACAAAAACTTTAATGTCTTGTTTGAAGCCTCGTCGTTGATTAAAAAATCTACCGATAAAAAGTTCAAACTAATCCTTACTACCAGATTTAACGAGGGTTTAAGCCGTGACCCGGCTGCCTATGGATGGAAAGATTCCTTAGAGATTATAAAAAAATTTAATTTAGTCGAAAAGGTTATATGCTTAGACAGCATAGAATATCTGCAAATGCACCACCTTTATAAAATTTGTGACTTGGTGGTTTTCCCTTCTTTAGCCGAAGCCTGCCCCAATCCTTTATTAGAAACCATGTGCTGTCAGGCACCGCTGGTAGTTTCCGATATTCCGGTGCATCGTGAGATTTGCCGGGACGCTGCCTTGTATTTCGATAGATATAGCCCCGAAGATTTAGCGAATAAAATTATTAGGCTTATGCGAGATGCCGGCGAAAGAGAACGCCTCTCCCAGGCAGGGCTAAAGAGAGCAAAAGATTTTTCCTGGGAAGAGCATTTAAGAAATCTTTTATTAATCTAGGCAGATTAAATGCGTATAGGGATAGATTTATTACAGTTTAAAGTGGGTGACTATGGCGGCCCCGAGGTGTACTTACGGTATTTAATCAGAGGGCTTGCTTTAGAGGATACCCTTAACCAGTATCTATTATTTTGCAACCCTGATAACAAAGACGAATTTCCCGAAAAAGCTAATTTTAAAAAGATAGTTATGTCTAAACCAACCGCCCCTTACCTGTCCTGGCCAATCAAAAAGTTTATTAAGCCGTTTTCAGATTATCTATACGCACCGTTCTATCAATATAAGCTTTTTAGCAAAGAACGCATTGATTTGGTGCATTATCCTTTTGGTGTAATTAATTATAAAAACCGTAAAGGCGTTCCAGTAGTATTAACTGTGTATGATTTGCGTTATGAACTCTACCCCTTTAGGTTTGAACAGGCTATGCTTAGCCATAAAAGGAAGCTTTACCGGGAATCTGCGTTTAGAGCCGATCGGATAATTGCCGTGTCCGAGTTTACCAAAAAAAGCTTGGTTGAAAAATATAATATTTCTCCAGAAAAAATTTCAGTTATTTACCTCGGGTGCTCTTCGGATTTTCAAAAGATCGAGCCGGGCCGGACCAATGATTGTTTGAAAAGATATAATTTGCCGCAGGATTTTTTATTTTATCCCGCCTCTACCTATCCGAACAAAAACCACCTTAATTTAATTAAAGCCTATAGGAT
>CAZNWL010000142.1:0-3301 GCA_964577045.1 uncultured Planctomycetia bacterium
AGAAATGGCCGCGCGCGGCTGGAAACTTCTTAACGAAGCCAACACGGACTTAAGCAAGCCGCTGCTTACCGCTAAACTATCCGAGGAATTAATAAAAGATTTGGAAAAGTACCCGTTTATCAGTCTGTATTTCAGGACGAAAGAGGAACAGGCGCAGATAAGCATAAGCGAAAAGAGCGGCTCGGTTTTTATCAATGTAAATTATTTTGCCAAAAAATAATATGCTGCTTTTAATGACTCTATTAGTTATCTTCGGGGCAACTGTTCTGGTTTTTTTGGCAGTTTATCCGTTGGCTATTAGGCGTTTGGAGCAATGGCACGGGCAGCGCATGGACAAGCTTGCCCCTAAACTGGAGCAGGCATGGTTAGAGGTGCCGGCCAATAAGCTTGTAATCATCAATATTTTCCTTCCTATTTGTCTGGCTATAGCGGGATTAATTTTAGTTCGGCATGCATTGGGAGCCATATTGGGACTTTTTATCGGCCTGGCCCTGCCTTTTATTGTGATAAGGAATATTGAAGTAAGGCGCAAGAAAAAATTCTATAATCAGTTAGTTGACGGCGTAATGCTCCTTTCCAGCTCCCTTAAGGCGGGTCTTTCCTTAATCCAGTCAATTGAAGTTTTAGTAGAGGAGATGCCGCCGCCTATCAGGCAGGAGTTCGGCTTAGTCCTGCGCGAGAATAAGATGGGGATTACTTTTGAAGATAGCCTCAAGCGGATGAATAGCCGCCTGCAAATCGAGGAGCTCGAGCTTTTAGTCAACGCCCTGCTGGTTGCCCGGGAGACCGGAGGAGACCTGACCAAAGTGTTAAGCCACCTTGCTATTACTATCCGCGACAGGCATAAGATAAAAGAAAAAATTAAAACCCTCACCCTGCAGGGCAGGATACAAGGGGTGATGATGTCTGTCCTGCCTTTTGCTTTTATCCTCTGGGTTTATACATTCAATAAAAATCATTTTGATATTATGCTTCAAACGGATAAGGGCAGGCTTTTATTGTTTATCGCAATAGTCCTGCAAACGCTGGGGATTTACCTGATTCATAAATTCAGCATAATCAAAGTATAGATGGTCTATATAATTTACCTTTTGATCATGGGCAGTATTTTTATTATCGTTAGCAGCCTTTTGGGGCCAGTTATAGATAAGCAGGTTGTCGCTACCCGTTTGCCTTCGCCGGTTTCCCGTTCGGTCCTGGTTTTCAAAAATACCCTAAAGCCGGTTATGACAATGCTTCAGCGGTTGCTTCAGAGAGTCAAAATCTACGAAAATATGAAACGCCTTCTTAACGCAGCGCACATAAAACTCCTGCCCGAGTACTTTTTTATTATTAAGGCCCTGTCAATATTAGCATTGTTTGTTCTGGTAAAATTCGTTTTTGGACGGTTAGACATTTTGAAAGGGATAATTATATTTATCCTGGCTTATTTATTGCCGGATTTTATAGTGCGCCGGATAATTGCTAAGCGAAAAGAGGCCATAGCCAGGGTGTTACCCGAGACTATAGATTTAATAGGCCTATGCGTTGAAGCGGGCCTTGATTTTACCAGTGCTGTGCGCTGGATTGTAGAAAAGACAAGACCCAACCCGCTTACCGAAGAACTTGCTTTTGTAGTAGAGGAGATACGCTGGGGTAAATCCAGGTCTCAAGCGCTTAAGGATATGTCCAAGAGGTTAAATATGCGGCAGGTAAGCTCGTTTGTGCAGTATATTGTCCAGGCAGAGCGCATGGGCACTCCTGTTTCTGAAACATTTACTAGCCTTTCCGAAGATACTCGGCTGCAGAGATTTGAACAGGGTGAGCGCCAGGCATTAAAAGCTCCAATTAAGATACTTTTTCCACTGCTTTTCTGTATCCTTCCGGTTATCGGGATAATCATAATGGGCCCGGTATTTCTGCAATTTTTAGGTCAAAAAAGCCTGCTAAAATTCTAGCTTTATAAGTAATGTCCAATCTGGATATTTTAGAATAAAATGTCCATTCTGTAATGTCCATTCAGAGTCAAGCCAACCTCTGGTGATTTGGCTTGACTCTGCACTTGCCTTTGGCAAGTGCAAGGAATAGATATTTGGCAAAATAACGTTGGGATTGACGTGCTTTTACTGGCCGAAACCCAAACTGCAGCCAAAATTCCCCTCCTTTCAATTCTACCCAGTTTTTTTAAGAGATTTAAAACTTTATAAAAGCCAAAAGGTAATAAAAAAATTGGGCTTAAGAAAGCGCTCTCTTTTAGCATAAATTTTTCCTTGACAGCGTCGGATAATGTGTTATACTTTGAACGCAAAAAGAAAGCCACGGAACGAAAGGGTAAACCCATCGCGAGGTGGGGGCGCAAAGCCACGGGTCCTACAAAGGATTAGATAAACGCAGGATAGCCGGGTTGCCGAATACCGAGAGTATTTGACAGCTCGGCTATTGTTTTAGTTGCTTATTAAGATGTTTTACAAATAGTTTAGCAAAAAGTTATGAAAAGAATTAAGCTAAATACAATTAGCGGAATTTGGGGTAAGGGGGGCTTTTACCCTATGCTTTTTATATAGGTATTAATTGTAAGGAGAAAGATGCTAGGGGATAAGATTTTCCCAAAGCCACGGGAAGAAAAAGAAGCGGAATTTACGCCGCAGACTGAAAAGCCGGTATTCAAGTCCAGCTTTAAGGCCTGGATCAGGATGGTGGCTTTTGTAGTCGCGGCTATTTTTATCCCCGAGCAAGTTGCCCAGGCAGTTGAGTACGACTGGCGCGTATTGTGGAATAAGCCGGCAATCGGCTCAACATTCACCCCGGGATATTTAAAACAGCCCGGGGATTTTGATATTCCCCTTGCCATACGCAGCATCCTTACGGATATTTCCGGCAAACCCGTCAACACAATCCGCATTTCAGATAACCTGACACTTGAATTAGAAAAGCCGTTAAACATCTCCAAGCAGAGGATTGAAGAGATTTACAATTGGCTTAAGGGCAAGCCCTGCGGCTCAAAAGCGCTTTATGATTATTTAAGTTTTGCAGGCGCGCAGGTCATGGAACAGGATATCGCGGTAATGGCTCTGACCATTGATATTTTAAATAACGTGGTCAAGCCGGAAGGCGATCCGGAAATCATCAAGAACTCATTATACGCGCTTTCTAAAACTTCCGAATTCTTCGGGCATAAACTTTATCCGGTTAAACTGACAACTGACAACCGACAACTGATAACTTTTCCAACTCCTTTCATAGCGCACCTCAGCGGCGGCCATTACATTCTGGTTACCAAGATTGAAAATGAGAAAGTTTATTTTGTTGATGAGCATAAGGA
>CAZNWL010000143.1:0-3261 GCA_964577045.1 uncultured Planctomycetia bacterium
TTATTTAGAGTTTAGGATTTTGGATTTAGGGTTTAACCTGATTACTTCTTCCGTTTATTTAAGATACGTTCCATCTTGCGATAGAGGCGTTTGGAACTGTCAACCAACTGGCTCTGGGGATAATCAGAAACTAACTGGCCAAACTTTTCCTTGGCCCGGCCAAAATCTTTAAAGTACTGGTAATAAATCAAGCCGGCGTGGAAAAGAGCCTGGTCAGCCTGGTTAGAATCAGGAAACTCGGTGGCGATATGCTCGTAAAGGTTTAAAGCTTGGGTTTTCCTGAACTGTTTACTTTTGCGGACGCTTTCTATGCCAATACCTTCATCCAGATGCTTGGCGTATTTATACATCCACTCTACCACGCCCAACTGCCCGGTTTTTTCTAAAGCCACATAGGCCTCCTCTTTAGCCACCTCTTTTTTGCTGATGAGGCCTTTTTCATCCTGGGAACGCAGGATTTTAGGGGTGATGAATACGGCTAACTCTTTCTGATCGACATCCTGCTCGCGGCGGGAAAAAAGCGCTCCGACTATGGGTATCTTTCCCAAAATCGGGACTTTTTCCCAGGAACGGTTATCCTGCTGCTTGATCAACCCGCCGATAATCAAAGTCTCGCCTTCTTTCACCCGCACCGTGGTATCAGCCTCGCGGGTAGTAATCCTCGGGCCAGCATCCAGCGACTGGGCTAAAGAAGAAACCTCCGGATGAATACGCATAGTGATATAGCCGTCCTGATTAATCTGGGGCGTAACCCGCAGAGTGGTTCCGATATCCACGAACTTGGTAGTTTCAGTAGTGCCGGAAGTAGTCTGGGTCCGCTCCTTATAAGGGTAGCGCTCGCCGATGACAATCCGGGCTTCCTGGCCGTTTAAAACTGCTATGGAAGGAGTGGCTAAA
This sequence comes from uncultured Planctomycetia bacterium, assembly GCA_964577045.1. Taxonomy (GTDB): domain Bacteria; phylum Omnitrophota; class Gorgyraeia; order Duberdicusellales; family 4484-171; genus JAHKAJ01. The sequence continues at coordinate 898 of CAZNWL010000143.1, forward strand.
ATATTAGCCTTGGCATCTTTAACCAACGCGTCAATAGTGGCGGTGAGGCTTAACCCTTTAAAAGTAAGGGCGTTTAGAACAAACTGTCCGCCGCTAAGGTCAGCAGACTGTTCGGCCATGCTCAAAGTCCCATAGAGCTGTTCGGAAGCGCGGGTTGAGCGGTCAAAGATACCTTCGCTGGGCTGGTAGTTAGCTGTCCAGCTTACTCCTAATGCTTGCAGGTCGCTGGTGTTGATATCGACAATCTTTGCTTCGATAATAACCTGCTGCGGAGGCAGGTCCAGTTTATTAATCAACTCTTTAAGCTTATTAATATTTCCTAAAAAATCGGTGACAATCAGGCTGTTAGAAACTTCGTTGACTTTAATGTCGCCTTTGGGAGAAATTACTTTTTTTAAAATGTTCTGGGCTTCGGAAGCGGAAATGTATTTGAGAAAAATAACCTCGTTGTCCATCTCCACGGTCTGGGGGTCGCCGGGAGCAATGTAGATGATACCTTCACGCTGGGAATAGGCCAAGCCGTTTATCCCGACAATGGCTCCCAAGGCTTCCTTCAAAGTTACATCTTTTAAGTTGAGGGTAACTTTTCCTTTTATATCCGGGCTGGTTACCAGATTAAGCTTATAAGTCCAGGCTAAAGACCTCAACACGCTGGCTAAGTCGGCATCTTTATAGTCAATGGAGATTATCTGCTGGAGCGGGTCTTCTTCTGGCGTAGGGGCGGGTTTAAAACCTGACCCCGCAGCATTTTTGTCAGGAACAACTTCAGTCCATTCCTCGGCCGAGATTGGCAACGGCCCCACTATAAAAATAAATATCAATACAGCAATTAAATACCTCATTCTTTTACTCCTTTTTGCCCTGCCCTTATTAAATTCGAAATTATAAATCCGAATTATTACAAACTCTAAACACTAAATCCTAAACTCTAAACAAATCCAAAACACAAAACACAAAACACAAAACACAAAACTCAAAACAATTTTTTGTACCTAAATTATCTGGCTTTAAATTTTGAGTTTTCTCCATTTTGAGTTTATTTAGAGTTTAGAGTTTTGGATTTAGGGTTTAACATTATCGTACTGGTTTTATTTCCTTCCAGCTCATATCCTCAATCAAAGTCACTAAAGTAACTAGCGGTTCAGCGGGAAAGCCGTCGCGATAGACCGCTACCTCAACCCGCAATGGTTCGCTCTCATTAACAATCCTGCGCTCTATCCTCCAATTCGCATTGTTCATCTTCAGCGGCTCTTCGCCTTCTGGAGGGTAAATGGCGCTCCCCATCTCCTTTAACTGCGCCTTGGTATAAGCCAGATTCTTAACCTTCTCCATTTCCCAGGTAGCCAAATTAGTGGCGGTAATCAAATCCTGGGAATCGCCGGTAGCATAAAGCGAATGCGAAAAAAGCTGCATTACCGGCACAAAAAGCACACCAATTATCGCCAGCGTTATCAATAGTTCGATGTAAGTAAAACCTTTTTTAAACATAAATCTTAATTTAAATTCTAAACCCTAAACTCTAAATCCTAAACAAATCCAAAATCCAAAACTCAAAACAATATTTTTACCTAAATTATCTGGTTTTGAATTTTGAGTTTTCTTCATTTTGAGTTTATTTAGAGTTTAGAGTTTTGTGTTTAGGGTTTAACATTTTATAAGGCGCTGTATTGCAGTTGCACTGTCTTTTTAGCGTCCCGTACTATGCCGGTCGAAGTAATTAAAGACTGGAGTAAATCCACTTTAACCATAAAGCTTCCTTCGCCTAAATTCAAAGGGCCGATTTCCTCCTGGAAATCCACCGGGTTTGCCGCAGAAGTCCGCATCAGGTATATAGCATAGGAAATGCCTGCCTCGGCCAGATACAAGGCCTTGGATTCATCGGCATAACTTTCGGCTTTTGAGTTTACCGAGGAAAAAAAAGTTACAAGTGTTGCTCCGATAACCGAAACGGTCAGAAGGATAATAATCACTGTTAATAAAACCACGCCTTTTTTATACATCCTTAAAATTCTAAACCCTAAACTCTAAATCCTAAACAAATCCAAAACCCAAAATACAAAACTCAAAATAATTTTACCTAAATTATCTGGTTTTGAATTTTGAGTTTTCTTCATTTTGAGTTTATTTAGAGTTTAGAGTTTTGTGTTTAGGGTTTAACATAGTTACCATTCCGACGGCACTTCGCCGGCGGATTTGCCCCATTTATCATCCAGAGGCTGGTCCCAGTCTATTACTACCTTAGCCTTATCCGCAAGATATACCCAGCCGCCGTCGCCGGGTAAAGCGTCTTTAGAGCTTTGGCTGTCAATGTCGCTTGAACCGGCTTTGTTGGAAATAAACTCCAAAGGTATGGAGCTGTCTCTT
>CAZNWL010000144.1:0-3215 GCA_964577045.1 uncultured Planctomycetia bacterium
GCCCAATATTTACTACCATCATAAGTTTACTATAAAACGCCTTTTAGTCAATATTTTTTAGCGGCTTTGTGACTGCCCACGTTCCCCATTGGGGAGTGTTATAATGATTGACTCTATTGCAACTTTACTTAAAATAGAACCTGCCTATGTCATTACTTACCCCTTTTGACCCCTGGAAAAGCAGGCTTTGCAGCTGCCCGGAGAAATACAGCCTTTCCGCCTATACCGGTTGCGGACATGGCTGCCTTTATTGCTATGCCTCTTCCTATATAAGGGGTTTCAGCCAGCCGCGGCCGAAAAAAGATTTTTTAAAAAGATTAGAGCGGGAGATTAAAAGAATTCCGCAAGGCGCAACCATTGCCTTGGCTAATTCCTCTGATCCATATCAACCTCTGGAAGAGAAACTAAAGCTGACCCACGAGGCTTTAGAAATCATGAAAAACTATGATTTGAAAATAAATCTGGTTACTAAATCTGCGCTGATTTTACGCGATCTGGATATATTAAAAAAAATGCGTGCTGTTTTAGTCAGTATATCTTTAAGTACTCTCGATGAAAAATTGGCTAAGAAGCTTGAGCCAAAAGCTTCCCACCCAAAAGAAAGATTAAAAGCAGTCAAACTGCTTTCGGATTACCTGCCAGTAGTAGTGCGGCTTGACCCTCTAATTTATCCTCTCACCACCAATAATTTTAAAGACACAATTAAAAGAATAAAAACCTGTGGAGCAAAACAAATTATTACTTCTACTTACAAAATAAAACCTGATAGTTTTAAACGGATGGCTTTAGCTTTTCCTGAATATCAAAAGCTCTGGCAGGAACTTTATTTAAAAAAAGGCGAAAGAAAAAATAATTATATTTATCTACCTAAAGATTTGCGGAAAGATTTAATCAGCCAAGTAAGGAAATCTGCTTTAGCGGAAAATTTAAAGTTTTCCTCCTGCCGGGAAGGTTTCAGCGAGTTAAATACCGCTACCTGTGATGGTTCTGGCCTTAAAACGAACGGATGATTTCGTATAATTCGGAATTATTCTTGGCTTGAATTATCTTCTGGCGGATGGAGGTGTCCATTAAGAATTTACTGACTTCGGCCATGAATTGCAGGTAAGGCTGGGGATGTTCTTTGGGGGCTAAGATAATGATGAAGATTACCGATGGCTTTTTATCCAGAGAATTAAAGTCCACCCCTGATTTTTTTAATCCTATCGCGGCGATAATCCGGTTAACCGCCGAGGTTTTTGCGTGCGGCAGGGCTATGCCATCCTGCATGCCGGTAGAAGTGTTAGCTTCGCGCTGGAATAAATCCCCAAGAACCGCGGAACGCTCATCGCCTCTCAACTGGCCGGAGCGCACTAGTAAATCGGTAAGTTCTTCAATAATTTCAGTTTTATTTTTACCTTTTAAATTGGCCTCTACAGCCGCTGGGCCAATAACCTGACTTATCTTTATTGCTTCTTTTTTTGCGCCGTTACCAGGGCTAAAAATTTTTCGGCCGATTTTTTCTTTGTCGGTAAGGTTCTTCAAATTCTTCATCAAATATTCCATATCCGCCAGAACCTCATAAAAAACAGTATGAACAAAAGATGATTCCTGGAGAGAACAGTCAAACTCAAATTGCTGCGGGGTATATTTTAAAGTAATGAAAGTCTGGTCTTTGCGTATATGATATAAACTTTCCGGAATATCCATATGCTGGACATAAAAGCCCTCGTTATTAAATGCCGCCAGCACTTTGCCCAAGATGAGCTCTGCGGTTTCCGGATTAGGCATGGCAAAAATTATCTTCTGATATTCCTTCTTTATTTGGATTTCTCTGCGTAATACCGGCTTATCCGAGGAAAAACGTTTAGCTAAAATCGGCGGAGGGATAAGTGTGGTAACAAAAGTCATTAATACCGCGATGCTAAAAACTTCGTGTGGGATTATCCCGCTGGCAATGCCGATACCGGCAACAATCAGCGCCACTTCGCCGCGGGGAACCATGCCTAAACCGATGTTCAGCGCGCCGCGCGGGTTAAAATTAAGAAATAATGCCGGGAACCCGCAACCAACCATCTTCCCTAATACTGCAAAAATAACATAAAGCATTCCAAAAGTTAAACTCAACCAAGAAAACATCTGGGGAAGATTTACCAGCATGCCCATCACGCAAAAGAAAATCGGGACAAAAAAGCTGCGCAGCGTCGCCAAGTTAGCCCGGACAGTAAAAGAAAGGTCAGTCTTAGAAAGCGAAAGTCCCATCACATAAGCGCCGATAATCATGGCTAAGCCTGACTTCTCGAAAATCCCGGAAACGATAAAAGTTAAAGCCAGGCTCATAATGGAAATGCTGCTCTGGTCTTTTAATTTTTTTAAAACCTTGCTGATTTTTGGGGAAAAAATCAAACCTAAGGCGGTAAAACCCAACCAGATAGCGATAGCTTTCAAAGAGATGGTCGCGACTTGCTGCCATTGGACCTCGTGGCTTTTAGCTAGTCCGATAATAATTGCCAAGGCAATAATTCCCAAAACATCGTCAATGACTGCCGCTGATAAGATAGTAACGCCGTCAGGCGAATCCAATTTGCGGTTGTCTGACAAGATGCGCGCAGTAATGCCTACTGAAGTGGCCGTAGAAATAACCCCGAGGAATAAAGGGATGGGGTGCATAAAAGTGTAGCTGGTTCCGAAAAGGTAGCGGGAAGCCAAGACTCCGGCGAGATCGCCTAAAACAAAGCTAAAAATAACGCCAAATAAAGCGACAATAAAACCGCCAAAAGAAAAATGCAACAAAGTTTCTAAATCAGTTTCTATGCCGGCGAGAAAAAGAAGGATAATGGAAGCGAACGTAGTAAAACCATAAAGCTCAGCAGAAACCGGAAAATCTGTGAAGAGTGGAAATAAACCTTTCCCAAAACCCAGAAACGGCAAGGACCCCAATAAATAAGGCCCGATAATAATCCCGGCAATTAACTCTCCTAAAACCGAGGGAAGTTTAAGTTTATTAAAAAGCCTTCCCCCAGCCCAAGCAGCGAAAACTATTACCCCCAGCTGGAAAATCAGCAAGGTCATGCGGGAAATTAAATCCATATCATTAGGCATATTCTCTACTCCTCTACTAGATAGAGGCCGATTTTACCGCTGAGGGCAAATCTTGTCAAAGATTCTTTATAATTTTATAAGCCCACTTACTAATTATACGCAGTTCGCGCGAACTTATAGCTAAAGGTAAATAG
>CAZNWL010000145.1:0-3204 GCA_964577045.1 uncultured Planctomycetia bacterium
TATTTCTGGCTGCATGCCTACGAGTCTGTAACCTTTAGCTAATAATTCTATATTATACACGCAATTTTACTTCTTCGTTACCCCTCTCTTTCTTTATCTTTCTTGCGCTCTTCGAGGAGTATTTGCGATAAGGAAATGACTTTCACAATGTCGCCGGCGGAGACTTTCTCTAATAAACCGTTATTGTCCCGCAGAAGGAGATACCCCCTTTCATCTATGCCCTGGGCTTCGCCTTCGATGGCGCGCTCAAGTATTTTCACCCTTAAGCGGCGGCCCCAAAGAGAACAGAGCTGGCTCCACTCTTTAAGTAAATCGAGAAAGCCCTGGTTTTGCGCCTTAAGATAACAAGAGTCTATTTCCTCCAAGATTGCTTTAGCAATATCCAAACGGTTAAATTTTTGTTTAGCGTGCAGCAGTAAGGAAGCGGCTTCTAGAGGCAGGTCTTTAGAGTTAATATTTATTCCTACGCCTACGACCAGAAAATGAATGCGGTCGGTTTCCGCGTTAATCTCACAAAGTATCCCTCCCAGTTTTTTTTCAGCCAGGACAATATCGTTCGGCCATTTAACCTGGCATTCTATACCGGTAGCTTTTTTTATTGCCTTGACGCAGGCCAAAGAAATAACCAAACTGATTTGGGAAACTTCATCCAGACTAAAAGATTTCGGCCTAAGCAGTAAAGAAAAATAAATGCCTCCGGATGGCGATATCCATTTACGCTGCATGCGGCCTTTGCCTTTTTTCTGTGTCTCGGCAAAAACCACCAGCCCCTCGGTTTGGCCCTCTAAACCTAATTTCCAGACTAAATCTTGAGTAGAATCTAAACTCTGATAATGATAAACCTGTTTGCCGATAAATTTAGTGTTGAGGCCGGATTTGATTTCTTCGGGATAAAGCTTATCCGGGCTGGAAATCAATTTATAACCGAGATGGGGCACGGCGGTAATATCATAACCCCGCTCGGTAAGGCTGCTGATATGTTTCCAAAGGGCTTGGCGGCTGATTTTTAATTTTCTGGCTAAGTCTTCGCCGGAAATATAGCCGCCGGGGTCAGCCTTTAAAGCTTCTACTATTAAACAATCGAATTTTTCTGCAGCCGGCTTGACCATTGAGCACCTTAATTTAGCTATTTAGCGAAATCCCGGCTACTGCCGGGATAATTTAACAAGACAGGCAGTTTAACGTCATGCCCAGGACTAAATACTGCAGCCTTCTTTGCAATGCGCTACAGGCCGCAGCATATACTTAATCGTTACTCGCATATGCTACCTCCTCAATCCGCCTTTGGCGGATTGATCTCGAGTCCCGCCATAGGCGGGACGAGAGATCTTACTTTCTAAAATGCTTCTGGATATACTCCTTTAAAAGACGCGAAGCTTCCTCTTTACACTGGCCGCAAACTGTGCCGAGCTTGGTTTTCTCCTGAAACTCATAGTAGGTGCGCGCTCCTTCTAAAACTGCCTGCTCAATCTCATGGTCGGTTACATTCATACATTGGCAGACGATTTTAGCCCGCTCTCTACGCACCTTTTCCGGCATGCCATTACGCTGGTAGTAATCGTTTATAGCTGCCCGCAGGGCTTTATCGCCCAAAACCGAACAGTGAATTTTATGCTCGGGCAAACCGACCAGCTCCTTAGCGATATCTTTAGGCGAAAGTTTAAAAGCTTCTTCTAAGGACATCCCTTTGACTATTTCCGATAAAATTGAAGTTGAGGCAATGGCGCTGGCGCAGCCGTAAGTCTTCCATTTGCAATCAATAATTTTTTCGTTAGCTTTATCCACCTTAATCACGACTATCATCTGGTCGCCGCACTTTATATTGCCGACTACGCCCTTTCCGTCAGCCTGATAAGCATCTTCATCCTCCAAAACGTTTCTCGGATGAGTAAAGTGTTCTTTTAATTTTTCGCTGTATACCCACTCTGGATTAACCATTATCGCCCCTTGCTCTCATAAGCGCTGGACATTCCTCTAATCTTTTTAATCACCTTAGGCAACACCGCGATTACATACTCGATATCCTTATGAGTAGTTTCTCTGCCCATACTGATGCGTACCGAACCATGGGCTAATTCGGCGCCTAAACCAATAGCCAATAAAACGTGCGAAGGGTCAAGCGAACCCGAAGCACAGGCCGAACCAGTAGAAACAGCTATACCCTCTAAGTCAAGATAAAGTAAAATCGCCTCGCCTTCGGCTCCGGCAAAAGATACGTTTAAAGTTCCGGGCAAGCAATCAGCAGGATGGCCGTTGAAGCGCACATCGGGAATATTCTTTTCAATGGCTTCGCGTAAAATTGATTTTAATTTTAGCAAACGCACTGCTTCAGCTTTCATCTCTTGAGCGCGGACTTCTACTGCCTTGCCCAAGCCGATAATGCCTAAGGTGTTTTCTGTTCCGGCTCTGCGGCCTTTTTCCTGATGGCCTCCTCTAATCAACGGGCAGAAAGGAACGCCTTTTTTTACATACAAGGCGCCGATGCCTTTAGGGCCGTAAATTTTGTGACCGGAAAGGGTTAAAAAGTCTACTTCTAATTCTTTTACGTCCACAGGAATTTTCCCCACCGCCTGGACTGCATCCGTATGGAAAAGCGCACCGGCTGCGTGCACGATTTTAGCGATAGCCTTGATGTCCTGGATAGTGCCGATTTCATTGTTAGCCATCATTACTGAAACCAACCCCACTTTTTGATGGAGCTTGTCTTTCAAACTTTCCAAATCGATTTTTCCGTATTTATCAACCTCTAGATATAAAACTTTTGTTCCTTTTTCTCCTAAACATTTAGCCGTCTCCAAAATGCAAGGGTGCTCAATAGCGGTGGTGATAATTTCGCTCTGGCCAGCGCGTAAAGAAGTACAATGCGCAGAAGGGCAGGAAAAAATCGAGAGAACCGTATTGTTGGCTTCTGAACCGCTGCCGGTAAAGATTATTTCTTGAGGCAAGGCATTGATGAACGAAGCTACTTTTATCCTGGCTTCCTCAATTTCTCCGCGGGCTTGGCGGCCAAAAGTATGCAGGCTGGAAGGGTTTCCGAATAACCCCATAGCTTTTTTTAGCGCCTGCTGTACTCCAGGATGTAAAGGCGTAGTGGCATTATGGTCCAAATAGACTTTACGTTTCTTCATAGTTTTCTACAGGGAATTATACTACTAAATTAAAATAATTAAAGGCACGTAGAAAGCGAGCTTCAGCTACCCTTTT
>CAZNWL010000146.1:0-3142 GCA_964577045.1 uncultured Planctomycetia bacterium
CCTATATAGACGGATGAGAAGGCGAAATTCTTTCAAAAATTTTAAATTTTTTTAAAATGAGGGAAAAATGATTGAAAATAAAGGGGTGATTTGAGCGGGACCTGTCCCCATTTGGGGACTACTTTCTTAAACGATGGGTGATTTCTTGGTCTTTATCCTGGGAGTGATGGCGCCAGGAGTCTAAAACCATAATCAAGGTGCGGCCGCCTTCGCTATTCAAGGCCCAGCGTATACCCAAAACCAGAGTGGCCACTAAACATTGCATGAAATACCTGGGGAAGATAAAGGAAAAAATGAAAGAAATAATTGCCCCAACAAGAGCATAAGAACCAACTTTAGGCTTACTCTTAGGTATCCCCAGCCGGGACTTGGTTTTCTCAACTAATTCTTTAGGCACCGGCCTTAATTTGGCTTTTTTAGCTTCAACGGAAACTAGATAATTTTTCATCAATTCCTCAATTTTATCCATATTCCTCCTCCACTATATAGACGCAATGACTTGCTGATTTCTTTCAACTATTTTAAAAATTTTCATCTATACCTATATCTTCTAGCGTGGCTTTTACTTTTTCCTTAGTCCGGGAAATTATCGTCGAAACCGTATTTATCGGCATATTGAGCATCTCGCCGATTTCCTTATGGGTTTTCCCCTCAAGAAGGTTCAAAGAGATAACGGTTCTCTCCTTATCCGGGAGATTATCAATAACCTCTCTCACCAATTCCTCGGTGTCGTCTTGTCGGGGCGAAAAATTTTTCGTCCCTACGCTTAACCTTAAATTATCTACATTAAAATCTTCACGGCGGCTTAATTTTTGGCGCATGAAATCAATAGTCCGCCTTGAAGCTACCATAGCTATCCAACCGGAAAGATTTTTCGCACTCTTTAACTGGCGCAGCTTTTCGTCACCAAGGATGGTTAAAAAAACTTCCTGAAAGATATCATCAATATCAGCCTGGCTGGGTTTAAAATTACTTAGGCCTAAACGCCTCTGGATAGCCCAATAAACTAACCGGGAGTATTTATCCACAAAAACACCCCAGGCTTTTTTGTCTTTATCCAGGCAGCGCTTAATCAACTCCGGTTCGCTCATTCCTTTAGGAGCTGCTGTTGCAAGAGGTCGCGGATTTCTTTCAGCAGGTCAATAATTTGAAGATTCTGGTAATAAAGGGCTTTCAACTCTTGGTCGGTGTAAATAACATCGCTTGAGGCTATCGTGTGAATCTCTTCGGCTTTTTGTTGGGCGTCTTCTTCGGCAGAGGCGCCACGTAGGGGCAATTCATGAATTACCCCTATAGCGATGAAAACGATTAGTAAAAACATTATTTTCCGCATCGGATACCTCCTCCTATAATTTATTTGACCCAGAACATAAAGCTCGGTTCCGGATCAAGCGTTTCTTCGGAATCCTGATATTTGCCTCCTAGAGTCAGGATACCGGCACCGCTTAAAGTGACGGTGCCGCCAGAACGGGTCATCATTGCCACTCCAGAAGTTGAAGCGGGCTTGACTTCGCCAAAAATAAAGTCTTTGGTGGTCAAGTGGGATGTTTCCCGGCCGCCGATAATAATCGATTTAGCCTTAAAAGTTTCATTGCAGATAACCGAAACGTTTTCCACATCAATCAAAACATCGTCGCTTGCAGACGGAGCCACTGCCCCAGACCAGTTATCGTCATCCACCCAGGTCGAACCATCGCCGCCACCCGACCAGTTCTTCTCGGCAGCGTAAATTTGCGCAATGCCTAATGCGTAAACTGCGATAATACAGAATACAATAAATTTTCTCATTTTACGGCCTCACAAATAATCCTGCTCCTTCAATATCCATCTTAGTTACTTCCAATATTACATCGCCTTCCAATAAAACGACATCCTCAACATCTTCATCGTCGTCGTAATCATAAAACCCATTGCCGCCCAAAGATAATAAGTTCAAGCCGGCATCGATTGAGCTCTGGGGATATTCAGTATAAACCGGATGCTGGGGCGGATATTCGATGGTATAAGACTCGAGCTTAGCCTTGTTCTGGCCGCTTTTTTGAAACTTAAGCTTTATCCGCCAGGTTTTCCCCGAACGGGGGGTTGCGTCAATTTGTAATTCATCGCCGTCAGAAACTCCGGAAAGGTTAGTCAAAAGAAGGGTTTGGATATTATGGCTATCGGCAATCGGCAGGCGGCTGCCTTCACGTAAGGTAAGATAACCTGAACGCATCGGCGAATTACGCAAGTTAGTGAAGCTAACCAAACTCTGGGTATATTGGTCCAATTTGGCTTCGACGAAAACTTCCACGCCGGTAATCACGTTTAAATCGCGCTCGTCAACGAAAGAATATTCGGTTACCGGCTTATTGGTGTTGTCGTAATAGCGCAAAATCATCTGGGTTATTTCTACGCCAAAAGGATTAAGGGAAAGGTTCTCGACGCCTTCTTTATCCTGGCAATACACCTGTTTAGCTTCGGGCTCCCACCAGATGGCTTTAATCACATCCTCGCTGGCTTTCGGGTCAGGGTGATAAGTAAACTTAAGCTCGCTGCCCAGGGGCGCAGCCAAACCTAACCTCACCTGCGATTTATCCGAATCTTCCAACTCGACTTTTTTTACCGGCACCAGGCGGAATTTATTGCTTTCGGGAAGTTTTATTTCGCCGATAGGAACCGCTGTTCCGGGTTTTATTTTGCGGTTTAAAGTGTAAATAAAATTGACGGCGGCGGCAGTATGCGAGTCATCGGTCCAGGGCGGAACAAATTCTATGCGTTCTACGCCGGCAGTAATTATCTCCAAACTGTCCTTTATGCCGTAAGTATCCACTGTGCCAGATAAAACCTGCTCCATAACATCAGAAAGGACCTTCTGCAAAGCCAGCTGGTCCCGCGAATAACCCCAGCTTTCCAGAGCGGCATTCAAACTCCAGTACACCGCCCCCACTATCACCGTAGCAATAGCAATGGCAATCAGTAACTCAATTAAAGTAAACCCATTTTTCAGCATCTTAAATCCTAAACTCTAAACTCTAAATCCTAAACAAATCCAAAATCCAAAACTCAAAACTCAAAACAATATTTTTACCTAAATTGTCTGGTTTTGAGTTTTGAGTTTTCTTCATTTTGAGTTTATTTAGAGTTTAGAGTTTTGTGTTTAGGG
>CAZNWL010000147.1:0-3136 GCA_964577045.1 uncultured Planctomycetia bacterium
CTTAAAAGGAGCTTACGGCCTAAAGAACCCCGGGGATGAAAGAAAGCAAAATCTTTTTGCCTAAAGCCCTTCATTTTTTGCAAAACTACTGAAAGGGCATCGCAAACCACCAGCATTACCGTAGTTGAGGTAGTCGGCGCTAAACCCAAGGGGCAAGCTTCTCTATCGACTTTCACGTTGATAATGCCATCGGCATAACGGGCCAGATTAGACATGGTATTTCCGGTTATGGCAATAACTTTGGCGCCGATTTTCTTGATAAAAGGAATCAGGTGTTTTATCTCGTCGGTTTCGCCGCTATAGGATAAAACCACAACCACATCGTCCTCTCTTATCCGCCCCAAATCTCCGTGGACTGCTTCAGCGGCATGCAGCCAAAACGAAGATGAACCGGTCGAAGAAAGCGTAGCTGAAAACTTCTGGCCGATAATTCCGGCTTTACCCATTCCGGTAACTATAATCCGGCCGCGGCAACCGTAAAGAATAATTACGCTCTTAAAAAAATCCTCGTCCAGACTTTTTCTCAGCTTATCAACGCCGGCAGCTTCGGTAGCTAATACTTCATCTGCCCAACTTAATATCTCATCAACTTTAAAACGTTTCATGGCACTTATTCCCGCGTTATTTGACGTATTTTTATTACCTTCTTTATCAAATCCTCTACCTTATCCAAAGAATAGGAAGTGTGTTTATCCGAAAGAGCTTCTTTGGGCTTGGGATGCACCTCTAAAAATAATCCGTCTACGCCGCAGGCAACCGCCGCCAGAGCTAAAGGTTTGACAAACTCGCTGTCGCCTCCGGAAATACCTCCTTTAGCTGAAGGCCGCTGCAAAGAATGCGTGGCGTCAAAAATTATCGGGTAACCGAACTCTTTCATGACTAGAAACGAACGGAAATCAACCACTAAATTATTATAACCGAAACAGCTGCCCCTTTCAGTAATCAAGATATTGCGGTTTCCGGTTGACTCAACTTTTTTTAAAATATGCACGACATCCGAAGGGGAAATAAACTGCCCTTTTTTAATGTTAATGGTTTTTTTAGTTTTAGCCGCCTCTAAAATAATATCTGTTTGGCGGCATAAAAAAGCCGGGATTTGAATTATATCTAAAACATCTTTTACCTTCCTGACTTGGTCAAAAGAATGAATATCGCTTAAAACCGGCAGGGAAAATTTCTTTTTAACCTCTTCTAATATTTTTATCCCCTTATCCAGGCCCGGCCCGCGGAAAGAATCCAGAGAAGTACGGTTGGCTTTATCAAACGAAGCTTTAAAAATAAATTCGACCGGATAGGACGCTAAAACTCCCTTGAGATATTCGGCTATCTCCAAAGTCAGGCTGCGGCTTTCAATCACGCAAGGCCCGGCAATAACTATAAACTTTTTCTCGTTCATTTATACCTCTATCCCTGCTTGGCTAGAATGCTCTCGATATACTCCAAATCCTCCTGGGTATCAACTCCCCAGGAATTAAACTTGGTTTCGATAACTTTTATTCTGTAGCCGGCTTCAACCACCCTAAGCTGTTCGAGCTTTTCGGCCTTCTCTAAATTAGAAGGGCCTAGGTTTTTAAAAGTATAAAGAAAGTCTTTAGTATAAGCATATATTCCCAGATGCTTATAATAATTTTTCGGCTCATCGGCTGCGCGGTAATAAGGAATCGGATAGCGCGAAAAATAGATTGCCCAGCCGTCGCGGTCACAGATAACTTTGACTACATTAGGATTATTTATTTCGGAATCTAAATCGATTTTTTTCTTAGCCGTAGCCATTAAGATTTTCTGGCTAGAGAGCATCTCGCTAACCAAGCCATCGATAACCAAAGGATGGATCAGCGGCTCATCAGCCTGGATATTTACCACTACGCCTACATCCATATTCGAAACTGCTTCGGCAATCCGGTCAGTGCCTGAAGGCTGCTGGGGAGAAGTCATTACGACTTTCGCGCCGAATTTCTTTGCAACCTTGGCAACTTCTTCATGGTCACAGGCGATAATCAAATCGTCAAGCAAGGCGGCATTCTGCGCAGCTTCCCAGCTCCACTGAAGGAGCGGCTTTCCTTTGAGGTTACGAAGCAATTTATGCACGAGCCGCGTTGACTCATAGCGCGCCGGTATAACTCCAACAACCTTAACCTTTGTACTCATTAATTTTTGCTAAAAGTTCTTTTTTATCGCTGGCTGCCGCTCCGAGTTTACCTACTACTATTCCTGCGGCAAAATTAGAAATTATAGCTGCGTCAAGAAAATTAGCTCCGCAGCTTAATGCCAAAGTAAAAACGGCAATTACGGTATCGCCGGCGCCGGTGACATCGTAAACTTCATGGGCCTGGGTTGGTATATGCTTGGTTTGCGAATCAGAGAATAGCATCATTCCATCTTCGCCTAAAGTTATCAGCAGGGCTTTAGGCTCCAATTTTTTCATGATGATTTTGCCTAAAAATTCTATTTCGCTTTTTTTGCGTATTTTAGTATTGACCGCTGTTTGAGCCTCATTAAGATTAGGCGTCAGGGCTGTAACATTTTCGTAATAATCAAAATGTTCTTCTTTAGGGTCAACGGTAACAATTTTCTTTTTAACTTTACAAAGCTCGACTAATTCTCCGACTAACTGCGGGTTTATGACTCCCTTGCCATAATCTTCAATGATAACTGCGTCAAAACTATCGATATTTTTTGTAATTCTCTTAATGATTTCTTTATTGATTTGTGCTGACAAGAATTCTACGGACTCCCAGTCAACTCTGACCACTTGCTGATGATGCGCCATAATCCGGGTTTTTATGGTGGTGGGGCGCTGCCTATCTTTGATAATCAGGTTAGTGCCGATGGCGCTGGATTTAATCTGGGAAAATAAAGTTTTGCCAAAATGGTCTTTGCCAATCACTCCGCAAAGGCTGGTTTTAGCCCCTAAAGCCCTCAAATTCAGGCTGACATTAGAAGCGCCGCCGCAGGTAAATTTTTCTCTATTAGCCCAGACTACCGGAACCGGAGCTTCCGGAGAAATCCGGTCAACTTTGCCGAAAATATGATGGTCAAGAATAAGGTCCCCTACCACCAATATATTCTTGGAGGCAAAACGCGAAATAATGCTTTTCAGCCTCTTTTTATTTATCTTCATCGGCTTATATTTAAG
>CAZNWL010000148.1:0-3119 GCA_964577045.1 uncultured Planctomycetia bacterium
AGATAAAGAAAAAATTACAAGAATTATCCCGCAAGGCGACTGAGAATCCCGCCGGCGTATCGGGTAAGCCTGGCAGGAAAAAAGAGGTCCAAAAATGAAGAGTTGCCCGAATCAGAAACAAAATCTTGCAAATTGCAATTGTAGTTACGAGCCCTGTGCGCGCAAAGGGCTCTGCTGCGAATGCATCTTGTATCACCGTAAAAACGGAGAAGTTCCTGCTTGTTTTTTCCCGCCGGATATCGAAAAAACATATGAGCGCTCCATAGAGAATTTTGTTAGGATGAGAAAATGAGCCTCGCCCTTTCTCACCATAACAGATTAAAGGAATTAAGAGATAGTCGGCCGAGTAAACTTCCTTTTTGGTTTAAACAGGAAATTCCTAAGCCAATAGTATTAGAGCGGGCGCAGCGATTAAAAGCATTTAAAGTACATACTGTCTGCCAAGAAGCAAGATGTCCAAACTTGAGTTCCTGCTTTAAGGATTTAAGATTTACCTTTATGGTCTTAGGAGATACCTGTACGAGAAACTGTCGCTTTTGTACGGTAAAAAAGACCAAAAATGAATTAGGGCTGGATTTAGAAGAACCCTTACGCATTGCGAGGGCGGTAAAAGAATTAGGGCTGGATTATGTCGTGATTACTTCGGTAACCCGCGATGATTTACTGGATGGCGGAGCGGAAATTTTTTCCCGTACTATAGAGTTAATTCGCAAAATAAATCCCGTTAGAGACACCGCTAATTCAAATAACAACACAATGGTTTCTAACGGGATAAAAATCGAGGTCTTGATTCCGGATTTTCAAGGAAGGCTTCTTAGTCTTGAATGTTTGCTAGCTGCTTCTCCCGATGTAGTGGCACATAATCTGGAAACAGTAAGCCGGCTTTATCCAGATTTAAGGCCAGAAGCAGATTACGCGCTTTCTTTATGGGTATTAAAAAAGATTAAAGAATTAAGGCCGGATTTAATCAGCAAATCTTCGCTAATGTTGGGCCTGGGCGAGAAAGAAGCAGAAGTTATCGAAGCGATGCGGGATTTAAGAAATAGCCATTGTGATTGTCTAACCCTAGGCCAGTATCTGGCTCCTTCGCTTAGGCATTATCCGGTAAAAGAATTTATTAGTTACAAACAGTTTAAGCGCTACGAAGACCTCGGTCTATCTTTGGGGTTTAAGGCAGTTGTGTCTGGTGCAAAAGTACGCAGTTCTTATCAGGCGCGAGAACTTTATCAAAAAGTTGCCTATGTATGACCTAATTATCATCGGCGCCGGGCCTGCAGGTCTAACCGCCGCGCTTTACGCAGGCAGGTTTTATCTCAATACTTTGATTTTGGAAAAAATGGCTCCTGGCGGTCAGATTATTTTTTCTCCCACAATTGAAAATTATCCTGGTTTTCCGGGAGGCATTTCTACTCAGGAACTTGTAGATAGGTTTAAAAAACAGGTTGATGATTTAGGTATTAAGATAGAGTTAGAAGAAGCTATAGAAGTTGCCTCTAGTTTCAAACTCAAGGCCCCGCTTTATATTGTGAAAACCAAAGATAAATCCTACGAAACAAAGAGCATAATTGTTGCCAGTGGCGCGCAGCCAAAAAAATTAGGTTTGGAGTCAGAAACAAGATTAGTTAGCCGCGGAGTTTCTTATTGTGGCACTTGCGATGGTCCGCTTTATAAAGGAAAAGAAATCGCGGTTATTGGCGGCGGTGACCGCTCAATTGAGGAAGCGATTTTCTTGAGTAGTTATGCCAGGAAAGTAACCGTCATTCATCGCCGGGAACAACTGCGGGCCTCTAAAATTTTAGCAGAAAAAGCAAAAAACAATCCTAAAATAAATTTTGTTTTAGACAGTATCGTAGAGGAGATTGTCGGCCAGAATAGAGTTGAGGCGTTAAGAATAAAGAATGTCAAGACCGGTACAGAGAGTCAATTAAACTGTCAGGGAGTTTTTATTTTTGTGGGCATAAAACCCAATACCGCTTTTTTAAGAAATCTCTTGGAGCAAGATGAAAACGGCTTTATAATGACGGACGAGAAGATGCAGTCTTCAAAAGGAGGAATATTTGCCTGCGGAGATTGCCGTAAGAAAACTTTATATCAAGTAATCAGCGCCTGCGCTGAGGCGGCAGTGGCTGCTGACTCCGTACATAAATATCTATTAAACCAATGAGCGGATTTCCTACCCAACATAAAAAATTAATAGATTGGGTCAGAAAGATGGCCCGGATGTGTCAGCCTGATAATATTGTCTGGATAGACGGTTCAGCTGCTCAGAGGCAGGCATTAGAAAAAGAAGCGATATCCAGCGGCGAAATGATTCAGCTAAATCAGGAAAAACTACCCGGCTGTCTCTTGCATCGTACAGCTGTTGATGATGTTGCGCGTACAGAACATCTTACCTTTATCTGCACAAAGAAAAAACGCGATGCCGGACCCACGAATAACTGGATGCCCCCCAAGGTAGCCTACGACAAAGCCAGGGCAATTTTTAAGGGCGCAATGCGCGGCAGAACTATGTATGTCATTCCTTTTTCTATGGGTCCGGTGGGCTCTGAATTTAGTAAAATTGGTGTGGAATTAACCGATTCGTGTTATGTGGTTTTAAATATGCTGATTATGACTCGCGCTGGAGAGGCGGTTCTCAGGCAATTGGGAAAAAATGGCGACTTTACTAAATGCCTGCATTCTAAGGCAGAGTTAGATATCAATAAGAGGTTGATTTTACAATTTCCCGAGGATAATACTATTTGGAGCGTAGGTTCGGCTTACGGCGGTAACGTCCTTTTGGGAAAGAAATGCTTATCTTTACGCATTGCCAGTTTTATAGCGAGAAAAGAATTTTGGTTTGCGGAACATATGTTGATAATGGGCATTGAAGAACCCAACGGCCATATTGAATATATTGCGGGGGCATTTCCCAGCGCTTGCGGTAAGACTAACCTCGCCATGCTTGTTCCACCCGAGGGGCTAAAGCAGAAAGGTTATCGTATTTGGACGGTGGGTGACGATATTGCCTGGATGCGCATTGATTCCGATGGTTCGCTTTGGGCAGTGAATCCGGAGACCGGATTTTTTGGAGTGGCGCCAGGCACAAATGCTGAGACTAACCCCAATATGGTGGAGAC
>CAZNWL010000149.1:0-3087 GCA_964577045.1 uncultured Planctomycetia bacterium
CAATTAGTTGTGGAAGGCTTAAAGCGCAATACTATATTTTGAGGCTATTTTGCGGATCTCTTTAGCGATGGCAGACCGTAAATATGCTAAATTGGGGAATCTACGCTCCTCTCTCATCTTCTTCAAAAAAATGATTTCTAAAGTTTTTCCTAAAATATTTTTATGAAAATTTATGAGATGGGCTTCGATAAAGCATCGCCGATTCTCTGCCGAAGATTTTAAAGTAGGGTTTTTTCCGACATTGACCGCGGCCAAGAATTTCTGTTTTCCCAAAACCGCATAAGCCGCGTACACTCCCCGGGGAGGTAAAAGATAGCTGCCGGAGGAAATATTGGCGGTAGGAAAACCCAATGATTTACCTAAACCTTTTCCTCTAACCACTTTTCCCCTTAAGGAAAAATTCCTCCCTAAAAATAACTTAGCTTTTTTAAAATTTGCCGCCAGTATCTTTTGGCGGATAAGCGAACTGCTTATAGGCTCCCGGCCTAACTTTAATTTAGGCACAACGCTAAGTTTAAAACCATAATGAGCAGCTACTTGGCTTAAATAAAAAACATCTCCTCTGCCGGCATAGCCAAAACGGAAATCTTCGCCGACAATAAGTTCTTTGATCTTAAAATAACGCAAAATGTAATTTAGAAACTCTGCCGGTTTCAATTCCAGGAGACGGAAATTTGTTTTTAAAAACCAAAGATGGTCTATGTTTTCTGCCTTAATCAGGCTTATTTTCTGGCTAAGATCAGAAAGAGCCCCCGGAAAAGCTTTGGTCCAACGCCAACTATTATTAAATCCCTGTTCGATTAAAAACTGCTGCGGGGCAATATCGAAAGTTATGACTAAAGAACGGCTTTTAGATTTTCTGGCCGTCTCTTTAACTCTACGCAAGATAGATTGATGCCCGCGGTGGACTCCGTCAAAGAGGCCGATGGTGGCTACGCAATCAATTTTTCGAGAAGGTAATTTTTTGTAGATGACTTTCATCGATTGAATCGGGGCGGACCGCGTTTTCAAGCTTAAATGGCCCTATTTTTAAGCGGACTATCTTTACCATATGCGCCCCGCAGGAAAGTTCATTGCCTATATCTTCGGCAAGTTTTCTGATGTAAGTGCCTTTGGAACAGTGCGTATGAAATTCAATGTAAGGAAAATCAATTTTTATTATTTCCAAAGAATGTATGGCTATCGACCGCGGCGGCCGCTCAACGGTAATGCCCCGCCGAGCCAAGCTATAAAGCCGATGGCCTCTGATGCGTAAAGCGCTCACCATCGGAGGTACTTGCTGAATGTTACCGGTAAACTTCAGGAAGGCTTCCTTAATCCTCTTTTCGTCTATTCCTTCGGGATTTATCCTTTTAAGCAAGCGGCCTTCGGAATCGCCGGTAGTGGTGATTTCGCCTAATTTCATTATCCCAATATATTCTTTGTCGAAATTAACGAAGCGCGTAAAATATTTGGTAAAGCGGCCCACCAAAATAATCAATAAGCCTTCGGCTAAAGGGTCAAGCGTTCCGGCGTGGCCTACCTTACGTATCTTAAGGCGCCGGCGGACAATATCCACCACGTCATGGGAAGTTAAACCTTTGGGTTTATCAACCAAGATGATGCCTTCTTTCGGGTTGAAATCATCCATGGATGAAGTGTTTTTTGATAAAAGAAACTACTTTTTTTTCTGCCGTTTCCAGCGAGTTGCCGATAGTGGTCCCGCTGGCCCTTTTATGGCCGCCGCCGCCGAAAAATCGGGCGATTTTATTGACATCTATGCAGGAACGCGAGCGGAAATTAACCCGGGTTCTATTCCTGTCTATTTTTTTAAAAAGAATAAAAACTTCGACGCCCTTAAGTAAACGCATAATGGAAAAAACAACTTCGGTAAGGTCATAGCCTTTATCCTGCCATTGAGTAATATTAGCCCAGCAAATTTTTTTAGTCCGGTCGAACTTTAAACCGGATATAATTTTACCGATGAAGGCTAAATCAGGGGGCGTGCAAAGGCTGTGCAGCCGCTCATATATAATATGCGGATAGATATGGTATTTCATTAGCTCGGAGGCTATGCGGTGGGTTTGGCTGTCGGTATTAGCATAAGTGAAATTGCCGGTATCGCTAAATATTCCGGTATATAGGCAAAGGGCGATATTTTTATCTAGAACTCCGAACTTCTTGCAAAGCCGATAAAGTATCTGGGCTGAAGAGCCGGCCTGCGGCTCTACCCAGTTGATATCGCCAAAATAAGTATTACTTACGTGATGGTCAATGTTGATGATACAATCAGCTTTAGCTAAACTGTCCTTTACTTTACCCGTACGCGAAGAATCCGAGCAATCCAAAGCAATAGCCACATCAAAACTGTCTTCATCCAAGCTGTTTTTTATAACCCGTCTGAAAGGCAAAAAATTATAAATCGGCGGTGTCCGGTCATTATTATAAATTACCGCCTGTTTTTTCAATTTTCTAAGCAAGATGTAAGTGGCCAATTCTGAACCTAAAGCATCACCCTCTAAATTCATATGGGCAGTAATTAAGAATTTGCGACCATGCTTAATTTTATCCACTATGCTCTTAAAGGAGTTACTTTTCATCTATCTCCTTGAGCTTATTTAAATCCTCAATTTTTTTATAAATATCCACACTGTATTTTATTGACTCATCAGGCATAAAGTTGAGCTCGGGAATAATTTTTAAATGTATGCGCTTGGCTAAAGAACTGCGGATCAGCCCTTTCATCTTGTCCAAAAGCTTTTGCGCTTTTTCATACTGGCTCTCGTCCAGCAGGCTATAATAGATTTTGCTTTCCTGTAAATCCGTGGTAGTTTTGACCCTGGTAATCGAAAGAAAATCCATGGCCGGATCATCAATTTCCTGCTGGATTACCTCGGTAATCCTTTTACGCAATTCCTGGTCAACTTTATTCATGCGAAATGACATAGCTCGCCCTAATTATATCCTTTCCTTTTTTCTCGTCAACCGCCTAAAAATAGAACGTACTTCTTTGATTTCTTCGCTTTTAGTCTTTAAACCTTTGGTGATTTTAGCATAGATAAGATTTTTGAGAATCCGGCCGTAGAGCGCAGAAGGCTCGATGCCTAA
>CAZNWL010000150.1:0-3079 GCA_964577045.1 uncultured Planctomycetia bacterium
CTTCATCTTCAACACAGATAATCTCATCGATCAAATCCCGGTTTAAAACCTCGGGTACAAATCCGGCACCGATGCCCTGGATTTTATGCGAACCAGCAGCACCGCCGGAAAGCACCGCTGATTTCTTAGGTTCTAAAGCAATGACTTTAAGCTGGGAATTTCTTTTTTTGATTATTTCAGCTACGCCGGTTATTGTTCCGCCGGTTCCCACACCAGCCACCAGAATATCGACCCGACCATCGGTATCATTCCAAATCTCCTCAGCAGTAGTCTTTCGGTGTATCTGGGGGTTAGCCGGGTTCTTAAACTGCTGGGGCATAAAAGAATTTTTATGGTGTTTAACCAGCTCTTCGGCCTTTTCTACTGCCCCTCTCATGCCTTTATCCGCCGGAGTCAACACTAACTCTGCTCCAAACCAGGCTAATAGCTTTCTTCTCTCTAAAGACATGCTCTCGGGCATAGTCAAGATCAGTCGATAGCCGCGCTGAGCGCAGACAAAGGCCAGAGCGATCCCGGTATTGCCGCTGGTCGGTTCAATGACTACGGTCTCCTTCTTAATCAGGCCGTTTTTTTCCGCATCCTCGATCATTGACAGACCAATCCGGTCTTTAACGCTGGAACAAGGGTTAAAGAACTCTAACTTGGCTACCAAATCTACTTCCAACCCCTGGCTTATTTTTTTTAAACGCACTAAAGGGGTATTACCTACTAGCTGGGTGATGTTATCGGCTATTTTCATCTAAGCCTCCTTGAATTTAATTAATCCTAAATTTCTCTAGCTGGTCTTTGCCGATAGCTGTTACCGACAAGACTTCTAACGGTTTAACTCCCTGACTAACCGTTACCTCTACTTTCTGATCTTCTGAGATATAGCGGCTAATGATCCGAGAAGAAAGTTCTTTTATCTCAACACTAGCCCGGCCGCGGCCAAGAGCGCTGGGTCCGGGTAAATCCTTGGGTTCAAAATATAAATCATCTCTGTGGCGGCATTGAATTAAACGGCTATTTTCTTTTTCATTCCTACCCACTACCAGTTTAAAATCAGAAGTAATCCTGAAATGCCGGCCTATTTTTAATAACTCTATATTATCCAAGTCAAAAGCTTCGTGCTCAAAAACATCTTTAAGCCTTTTAGAAAAAGCCGGATCAGTAAGCAGACAACCGCCGGCCGGACAAGGATAGTCTTTGATGCCCAACTGCGCGGCTAAACCTATCTGAGGTTTCCTGGTCCGCCCAGAAATATCCAAGAGAGCTTCCCGATTAACCCAGCCTTTTTTTTCGGGTAAAGTCGGTTCAAATAATTTAGCCGACAAAGGGCGTAAAACTAACCCTTCCAAACCTGTCTCTTTTTCAATAAGCTCTAAGGCCTGGCGGTGTTGCGACATCGGCCGTTGGCCTAAAACTTCGCCGGTAACTACAAAAGAAGCTTCAATTCGTTCCATAAAAATTTTAGCTTTCTTGAGCTTTAAAATCCGGCAGTCAATGCAGGGATTAAGGTTTGTGCCGTAACCGTGTTTGGGATTTCTTACTATATCTAGATATTCTTCGCCTAGATAAATAGACTTAAAACTCGCCCCTAAATACCTGGCCCGTTTACCGAGCGTCAAATTACATCCCTGTCCACGCTGGCAACGACAAAAGGGGCTTTGAAAATTTAAAGCTACCATTTCAATGCCTTGCTCCAGCATCAGCTTAATGGCCAAGGTGCTATCTAGACCGCCAGAAAATAATCCTACTGCTTTCATAACTGTATCCAATCTTCGGAAATAATGTTTCCTTTTATGCCCACGACTAAGCACTTTAAGGGTACTTTTCTTTGTGCCTTAGCTAAACCTTCTTTAGCTATCGCTAACAACCCCCCGCAGCACGGCACTTCCATAATCATCACGGTCAAAGTATTGATTTTAGCCTCATCGGCTAACATCCTTATCTTCTCTACATAGACATCTTTATTGCTGTCTAATTTCGGACAAGCGATAGCCAGTGATTTCCAGACAGATATTTAGAATGAAACCCACCCAAGCTGTAAGCCACGCAATCGGCCGAAAGAAGCACATCCTTGGCTTGAAAATATGGCGCCAAAGGTGAAACTAAGTGCAGTTGTATCGGCCACTGCCTCAAAGCCGAAGCCTCATTTGAGCGAGATTGGGCTAGCTCTAGTTTATCGGAAAAATCCACCATCTGCATGCCGGGGCAGCTGCGCTCTGCGTCGCTCTTAGGAATATCAATATTTTTCGCTTTTAAAAATTCTAAAGCTTCCTCTAAATATTTTTTCTGACCGTGGCTTTTTAGGTGCTCTAAGTGCGCTTTTATAGTATTGGGGCCCTGTTTAACAATATTTTCCATCACCTTCTTTTCATCGTAATCTTGGGCTTCTCTTTCCTCAATAGTAATTGCTTCTACCGGGCAGGTACCGATACAAGCCCCTAAGCCGTCACAAAATAAATCACTGATCAGGCGGGCTTTTCCGTCAATCAGCTGGATTGCCCCTTCGGGACAGCCGGTAATGCAATCGCCGCAGCCAGTGCATTTATCCAAATCAATTTTTATTATTTTCCGTTTTGCCATTTATGCCTTTCGCTTTAAATATCATAAGTAATAGCTGCCTTAGCATTTTTTTCCCGATATCTTTCCACCAGAGTCTTTAGACTTATGGAATCTAAACTTTTAACTATACCGTCGGTTATCTCCTCCCAGATTTCTCTGGTTATCGAAAGGGAAAGTGAGTGCCGGTTTTCGGAACCGTTTAAATCATCGATAAGCACCAATCCTCCTTCCAGAATTTCTACTATTTCTCTAACGCTTACTTCTTCGGGAGCCTTGGCCAAAACATAACCGCCGCGGGCACCGCGAAAAGAGTTAACTAAACCTTTAGCCTTTAAGGGGATAATAATCTGGCTAAGATATTTTTCGGAGATGGCTTCCTTTTTGGCGATATCTCCTAATAAAACCGGTTTTTTCTGATATAGCAGGGCTAAAGCCAGCATCAGCCGGATTCCGTATCTGCTGCGGGTTGAAATTTTCATCTTAATGCTCCAATTACTACTAACTTAATTCCTTTAATAGAAAATATATAACG
>CAZNWL010000151.1:0-3071 GCA_964577045.1 uncultured Planctomycetia bacterium
TTAACAATATGAGCCAGAAAAAAGAGTTAGAGAAACTAAAAAGTAAATTAATCGGCGCAATCGAACACGAAATACGCACGCCTTTATCCATAGTCAAGGAAAGCTTATCTTTGCTAACCGAAGAGGTCCCCGGAAAATTAACTTCCCAACAAAAGAAAGTAATACTTATTGCTAAAAATAATATTGACCGTTTAGCCGGCTCGCTTGATAACATTTTAAGAGGGGGGTTTTAACATGGCCAAGAGGATATTATTGGTTGATGATGAAGAGGCTTTGGTTGAGCTGTTAAAGATGCGATTAGAAGTTAATGGCTATGAAGTTTTAGAAGCTTCTGACGGAGAAGAAGGGTTGGATAAGGCCAGAAAAGAAAAGCCGGATTTAATAATTCTTGACTTGATGCTCCCTAAAATAGACGGCTATAAAGTATGCCGGATGCTTAAGTTTGACGAGAAATATAAAAAAATTCCCATAATCCTTTTCACTGCCCGGGCTCAAGAGTCTGATAAGAAAGTAGGCGAAGAAGTAGGCTGTGATTGTTATATTACTAAGCCTTTTGACCCGCAAATTTTGTTGGCTAAAATTAAGGAATTAATCAAAAGTTGATTGCTATGGCCGTAGCCACTTGGATAACAAATTTCTTCAGAAAAAAAACCCCTTTCAAATCTTCTTTATATGATTTCAGCCGGCTACGGCAAGACCTTAAAGCTAAGAGCCGCCAGTCCCTAGAGGAAGATTTTTTCAAATTAAAAGCAGCTTATGATATTAACCGGGATGTTTTAGCCGCCACAAATTTAGAAGAAGCTTTGAATATACTGGTGGATAGGATTGCGGAAGTTATGTCGGTTGAAATCGTCTCGCTGATGTTGATGGGGGAAAATACCGGCGAACTTTTGATTAAATTCGCTAAAGGTTTAGATAAGGAAATTATCAGGAATGTAAAAGTTAAACTGGGAGAAGGCGTATCCGGCTGGGTAGCCCAAACCGGAGAATCGCTTTTAATCAAAGACATAAACAAAGACAACCGGTTTACCAAAAGAAATGGCCGCTACAATACCGATTCTTTATTAAGCGTCCCTTTAAAAGTTTACGATAAAGTAATCGGGGTGATTAATGTTAATAATAAAGAATCCGGAGAAATTTTTAATGAGGAAGATTTGGAAATCTTAAGCCGTATATCCGAGCTGGCAGCCATAGCCGTGGCTAATGTGCGTTTCAGAGAGGATGCTAAAGAGCTGGATACTTTAAG
This sequence comes from uncultured Planctomycetia bacterium, assembly GCA_964577045.1. GTDB lineage: Bacteria > Omnitrophota > Gorgyraeia > Duberdicusellales > 4484-171 > JAHKAJ01. The sequence goes on from CAZNWL010000151.1 coordinate 1,247, forward strand.
GTCTGAATTTATAGCTAATGTATCGCATGAGCTGCGCACGCCTTTAGCCGCCCTTAAAGAGTCAGTGAGTTTGGTTTTAGACGAAATTGCCGGCTCGATTAACGATAAACAAAGAAAACTATTGGGCTTGGCATCGCATAGTATCCAGCGGCTTAATAACTTAATCGATGATTTATTGGATTTTTCCAAAACCGAAGCTCATTTGCGCCAGATGAAAAGAACGCTTTTTGATATAACCAAAACTACGAAATCAGCCGCCGAAACTTTCCTTCCTTTAGCCGAAAAAAAAGGCCTGGAAATCAAAACGATATTTAGCGATAAGAGAATAGAAATCTGGGGAGACGAAGGCAAGCTCTACGAAGCCATAACCAACCTCATCGATAATGCGGTTAAATATAATAAGCCGAAAGGAAAGATTAAAATTAAACTTGAAGATGCCGATAACGACGTGAAGGTCCAGATAGCTGATACCGGAGTGGGCATTCCCGAAGAAGATTTAAGCCGGCTGTTTAACCGTTTCAGCCGGATTGAAAGCAGTTTAAAAGGAGAAGTCAAAGGCACAGGTTTGGGTTTGTCTATCGTTAAAGACATTGCGGAAATGCACGGCGGGAAAATAGAGGTTGATTCCCGCCTTGGCGAAGGGACCACTTTTTCGATGACACTTCCCAAGAATTTACGGGTACGCCGCTAATTTTGAAGAGAGATCTCTCATTCCGGCTAATCGCCTGAATTCGAGATCGATTTTCTGTAGAAAATCGAGGAGTTCTAATGGCAAAAAAGCAGGAAATAACCGATTTGTTGCTGAAAGAAAATCTGATAACCCAGGAAGAGCTGGCTAAAGTAAAAAACGAGACCAAACGCACAGGCCTTTCCTTAACCAAAGCTTTAGAAAAATTGGGTTTTATCAGCCAGGAAGACCTGGCTAAACTAGAGGCTAAATCTTTAGGCGTGCCTTATATGGATTTGCGGGACTACCTTATCGATGTTGAACTGACCAAATTAATCCCTGAACCTACGGCTAAAAAATATAAGATGGTGCCTTTGTTTAAAGTAGGGACGAGCCTTTCTCTGGCCATGCTTAATCCGCAGGATATCGTAGCTCTGGACCAAGCTAGAAAATTAAGTAAGTTCGATACCATTGAGCCGGTTTTGGTTTCGGAAGCGAGCCTGCAGAAGGCTTTTGACAACTATTACGGGGCTTTAGAGACAGTGGAAGAAATCGTTTCTTCTATCGATGCCAATATGATTACCGCTAAAGAAGACAGCGATTTAGCCGAGATAGCCGAAGAAGCGCCGGTAGTTAAGCTGGTGAATTTAATCATTTCCAAAGCAGTTAAGGAGCGGGCTTCGGATATCCATATTGAGCCGGAAGCCAAGGGCTTACTGGTGCGTAACCGCATTGATGGAATTTTACGTGAAGCTTATAACCTGCCTAAAGGATTAAGCCGGGCATTAGCTTCGCGCATTAAAGTTTTGTCAAATTTAGATATAGCCGAGAGCCGCCGGCCGCAGGACGGAAAAATCAGTTTAAAGGTGGAAGGCCGTAATCTCGATATAAGAGTTTCGACTTTTCCTACGGTGCATGGCGAAAATATAGTAATGCGGCTTTTGGACAAGTCAACGGCTGTCTAGGGCTTAAGCGACTTAGGCTTGTCTAAAGAAGCCCTGCAGAGTTTTTCCGAGTTAATCCACCGGCCTAACGGCATAATTTTAGTAACCGGCCCCACTGGTTCAGGCAAGACCACTACCCTTTACGCCGCCCTGACTACCATTAATTCTGTGGATAAAAATATTATTACCATTGAGGACCCGGTTGAATATGAAC
>CAZNWL010000152.1:0-3055 GCA_964577045.1 uncultured Planctomycetia bacterium
CTATGGGTTTCGGCGGAAAAAATACCTGTTTAGCAGTAAAAATAAAAAAAGCGCCCACGCATATTGCCGGTTTGCCCGTGGGAGTAAATGTCAGCTGCCACGCTTTACGCAGCGCAACTGTAAAAATATGAATATCCATAAATTAAAATCCGGACAGAAGATTTTATTTTCCGGCTTAATTTATACTGCCCGGGACCAAGCCCATAAGCGGCTGGTTGATTTAATAAAAAAAGGAAAAAAATTGCCTTTAGATTTGAAAGACCGAGTCATTTACTATTGCGGCCCCACGGCTACGCCTAAGGGTAAAGTAATAGGTTCGTGTGGGCCGACTACATCTTCGCGTATGGATACTTTTGTCGAGCCTTTGTTGAAGAAAGGTTTAATAGGAATGATTGGCAAGGGCCGGCGCAGCCGCAAAGTAAGAGAGTTGATTAAAAGATATAAAGTGGTTTATTTTTTAGCTCCGGCTGGCTGCGGCGCGCTTTTAGCCAAAAAAGTTTTAGCGAATAAAATAGTAGCTTTAAAAGATTTAGGTCCGGAAACTATTTACCAGCTGCAAGTCAAAGATTTTCCTTTAATTGTTGGTATTGATTCTCAAGGAAGGAGTTTCTACACTGAGACATAATGTAGGGGCAAGGCCTGCCTTGCCTTGATATATAATTATGCGTTTGATTATCGCTACCAAAAATAATTCCAAATTAAAAGAAATCAAAAAGATTTTAAACGGGATTAAGCTGCCGATTATTTCTTTGACTGACCTTGACCGGATATTCAGAATAAATGAGAACGGAAAAACTTTTCGGGAAAACGCTTTGAAAAAAGCCATGCCAGTTTCGAGAGTTTATAGAGATGACTATGTGCTCGGCGAAGATTCCGGCCTTATGGTAGATTACCTGAAAGGGCAACCGGGAGTTTATTCCAAACGTTATGCCGGCCCAGAAGGGGACCAAGAAAGAAATAACAGAAAAATACTCAAAGCCCTTTATAGAGTCAGTTTTAAAAACCGGGACGCCCAATTCGTTTGCTATCTGGTATTGGCTAAAGCCGGCAAACCCATAAAAGCTTTTACAGGAGAGCTACGCGGTAAAATCAGCGCAAAACCTAAAGGCAGCAGTGGTTTTGGCTATGATCCGGTGATGTATTTACCGGAGTATAATAAGACAGTAGCCGAACTTCCGCTTTCTCAAAAAAATATTATCAGCCACCGCGCCAAAGCCTTCAGAAAACTGAAAAGATACATCCTCACTAAAAATATTTGACATTTACTCATTTTTCCATTATTTTATTAGCATTATGCCGAAAAGAAGGAAAAGAAAACTGCGCTGGAACCGGCGCAAAAGAAAGTGCAAAGGCCGTAAGCCTAATTACGGCAAATAAGCCGTATTCCTGTTAGAAGAAAGGTAGTTTTAAGGCTTCAAGAGGGATTTTTTATCTAAAATTTAACTATGTTTAAACGTATAGCTGAAGATATCAGGACGGTTTTTCGCGAGGACCCGGCTGCCCGCAGCACTCTGGAAGTGCTTTTATGCTATCCGGGTTTGCACGCTATCTGGCTGTACCGGATTTCTCATTGGTTTTGGGTTAAGGAGCTGACTACTTTGGCGCGTTACTTGTCTCATATCGGGCGCTTCCTAACCGGAGTAGAGATTCATCCCGGAGCGAAAATCGGCCGGCGTTTTTTCATCGACCACGGTATGGGCGTGGTTATTGGAGAAACTGCGGAAATCGGCAACGATGTTCTGATCTATCAAGGAGTGGTCCTTGGCGGCGTATCGCATGAAAGAGTTAAGCGCCATCCTACTGTTGGTAATAGAGTGGTTATCGGCGCCGGAGCAATCCTTTTGGGGCCGATAGTGGTGGGTAATGAAGCCAGGATTGGCGCCGGCTCAGTAGTGGTCAGCGATGTTCCGGAGAGAGCCACAGTAGTCGGAGTTCCCGGAAGGGCAGTTTTGCCCCGGCCAACGAAAAAAGTCAGCGGCGTGGAGCTCGACCATAATAAACTTCCTGACCCGGTAATAGAAGTTTTGCACCGGCTGGAAAAACGGATTGAAGAATTGGAAAATAATTACAAGGAAAAACATAACCCATAATTGTAGGGGCCGGGCACTTGTCCTGAGCGAAGCGAAGGATGCCCGGCCCTAAAGGCGTAATATGAGAGTTATTGTCACCGGCGGAGCCGGGTTCATCGGCTCAAATGTAGTTAAACTGCTGGAAGGCCAAGACGTTAAAGTTATAGTGCTGGATAATTTTTCGCATGCAAGCTACAGGAACCTTTTGGATTTGGAAGCCGAAGTCATCGCTGCTGATATCACTGACGAATCGATTTATAAAAAACTTCCCCGAATGGATGCGGTAATCCATGAAGCGGCAATTACTGATACCACTTTAGCCGATGACACCAAGATGATAGCAGTCAACTATGAGGGTTCCAAAAAAGTATTAAACTTTTGTTTAGATAAAAATATACCTTTGGTTTATGCTTCCAGCGCCGGAGTTTACGGCGAAACCAAAGCCATCGCCCGCGAAAATCAAAAATTAACCCCGCATAATACTTACGGTTATTCTAAATGTCTTTTTGATAATTATGTGAGCAAAATTATCGGAAAAAAGAACACGCCGCGCATCGTAGGCCTACGTTATTTTAACGTCTATGGCCCTGGCGAGTATCACAAGGGTTCGGCAGCCAGCATGGCTTATCAACTTTACTTGCAGATGAAACAAGGTAAGCGGCCAAGAGTATTTAAGTATGGCGAACAAAAGAGAGATTTTATTTACGTAAAAGATGTAGCCCGGATAACTGTCGAAGCTTTAAAGGCAAAAAAAAGCGCTATCCTGAATGTAGGCACTGGAATTCCCAGAAGCTTTAACGATATCATTGCGGTTTTAAACCAGACTTTAAAAACTAAGTTAGAGCCTGATTATTTCGATAATCCCTACGGTGATAAGTATCAAAACTTCACCCAAGCTGATACTACCCTTCTTAAAAAAACCCTCAAAACTTCCGCACAATTTTCGTTGGAAAAGGGCATACGGGATTACGTAGGCAGCTATCTGA
>CAZNWL010000153.1:0-259 GCA_964577045.1 uncultured Planctomycetia bacterium
AAATTAAAACTATACAGCTAAAGCTGGATAAATTGATTACTGCTTTCTTGGATGGGATGGTTGAGCGGGACGCTTACCTAAAAAAGAAAGATGAACTTATCAAGGCTAAGCTTACCCTCCGGCAGCAAATGGCCGATTTTGGGCAAAAGGCTAAGTTTTGGATCGAACCATTGCGGGAGTGGATAAAAACCGCGAAATTAGCGGCAGAACTCGCTTCTTCGGAAGATTTTTATGAAATAAAATCTTTGGTGGAAAAAAT
>CAZNWL010000153.1:269-3029 GCA_964577045.1 uncultured Planctomycetia bacterium
TGGAACGAACCGCCGCCTCCTGAATAAAAAAATCGGCCTAGAATTCAAGAGGCCGTTTGAGCTAATTCTTAGATACAAAAACATTTATGAAAAAAAATTCGGCCAAACCCCGCCAGCAGGCGGGATTTCACTAGATATAAGTATATTAAGGTGTTCAAAATTATCTGCAAAAAAATCTCAAAATTCGCCAAAAAATCTAAAAAGTTTCAATTGGTCGGGAGAGTGGGATTTGAACCCACGGCCCCTTGCACCCCATGCAAGTGCGCTTATCCGGACTGCGCCACCTCCCGAGGTAAATGAAAACATTTAGGGTTATTCAATTCGGCTAAGGACTTTTTTTCGCTTTAGCACAAAAAAGTCCAAGCCTCATTGATTTTATCACGCTTTAGGAAAGCTAGCAAGCTAAAAAGGACATAATAATTTGCTTTGAAAACGTTCTAAAAACAAGCAAATAATACCTTGAAAATAGCGGCTTTTATGTGCTATATTTAAATACAAAGAGGGTTTGAGGAATTAACCAAACCAAGGGGGTGAAGAACCCCCTCGTCTTATTTTTAGGGGATTTTCTCTGCTTTCAGAGGCCGCTGCATCAAAGCGGCTACTGCCTTGCGGGCAGGCTTAGCCCGGTAAAGAACCGCGTAAACCTGGCGGGTTATGGGCAAGTCAACCCCCAGCTTCTGGCTTAAACGAAAAGCCGATTTTACCGTCTCTAAACCTTCGACAACCATGGTCATTTTCTTGAGGATATCTTTGACTTTTTTACCTTCGCCGATGGACTGGCCCACTGAACGGTTCCGGGAATAAGGCGAAAAACAAGTGGTAACCAAATCCCCTAAGCCGGCTATACCCCAGAAAGTCTGAGGTTTAGCGCCTAATTTTTTTCCCAAGCGGGTAATTTCCACTAAGCCCCTGGTTACCAAGGCTGCTTTCGTATTAGTACCAAAACCTAACCCGTCGGAAATTCCGCAAGCAATAGCTATGATGTTCTTTAAAGCCCCTCCCAGCTCCACGCCGATAATATCATCGTGCAGGTAAACCCGGAAAACCGGGCTATTGAATAAAGCCTGTAACCTTTTTCCCGAACGCTTATCTTTGGCAGCCAGAATAGCTGTGGAAGGGATGCCGGCTAAGACTTCGCTGGCGATATTCGGCCCGGAAAGCACGGCAATATTTTTCAAACCCAACTCCTCGGCTATTATCTGGGAAGTCCGCTTCAAAGAAACCGATTCTATGCCTTTACTGACACTTACCAAAATCTTATCTTTAAGGCAAATTTTTTGCTGTTTAATTTTGCGCAGGACTTTGCGCACGAATTTAACCGGAACCGCAAAAATTATGATTTCATTGTCCAGGGTAGTTTTAAGGCAAGGATTGATTTGTAAACTTTGAGGAAATTTAACGCCTTTAAGAAACAGGCAGTTTTGGCGCTGCTTCCGCATCTCGGCATTATGTTCCGCAAATACGCTATGCAGTTCGACTCTGATTTTTTTCTTAGCCAGAACAACGGCTAGAGTCGTCCCCCAACTACCAGCTCCGATTATAGAAACTTTTTGTTTCATAACTATTATTAATATCTCTCGCTTCGCTCGAGATGTTTTTATTGTGCAAAGCACAATAAAAACAGCGGGCGATCGGGATCGAACCGACATAACCAGCTTGGAAGGCTAGTGTTCTACCACTGAACTACGCCCGCGTGGTGGGCAGGGAAGGATTTGTATGCGCCCTTCGGCGAAGCCGAAGCTTCTTTTGGCGCATCCAAATACTGCTACTGCCTTAAAAATCAACTTTGCTTGCTCGGCAAAGCTGACAAACTAAAAAGAGCAATGGGCAGGGAAGGATTTGAACCTTCGAAGTGCAAGCACAACAGATTTACAGTCTGTCCCCTTTGGCCACTTGGGTACCTGCCCATTGAAAAAGAATATATCTAGGGTTATTCCCTGTTTTTCAATGGCACTGAGGCGACACCGCCGAAGTGCCTTAAAATACAGCCCAGAAGAGGAATCGAACCTCCAACATCCTCATTACAAGTGAGGTGCTCTGCCAATTGAGCTATCTGGGCAAAGCCCTTTATAAAGAACGTTTGAAAGCTTTCGGCAAATAATCTATTATGTCCGAAGCGATTAAACAGTTTTGGGTTTTATCTTTGACTGCCAGGTCGCCGCTTGAACCATGCAGATATACCCCGAACTTCGCCGCTTCAAAAGCCGCGAGGCCTTGAGCCCATAGGCCGGCGATAATTCCGGTTAAAACATCTCCCGAGCCTGCGGTGGCCATGCCCGGATTTCCAGTCTCATTCTCAAAAAGCTTTTCGCCGTCGCTGACTAAACTATGGTGGCCTTTCAGGACAATGGTTAAATTATACTTAAAAGCAAAATCTTTAACAACTTTTTTCCTTTCTTGCTTTATCCCTTCTATACTTTGCCTAAGCAGCCGCGAAAATTCGCCTAAGTGCGGAGTTAAGATTAAATTTTTGGTTTTTCTTTTCTTTAAAACTTCTAAGTCTCTCGCCAGGGCATTTATCCCGTCGGCATCCACCACCATTGGCTTATCTATTTTTTCTATTACTTTTAAAATTAACTCCTGGGTAGAAGAGTTTGTCGAGGCGCCGCAGCCTAAAGCAATTACATCAATTTTATCTAAAATTCCCTCTATCTGGCTAAAAGCTTTTAGCGAAAGGCAGCCGCTATCTTCTTCCAGGGGTAAACTCATTGCCTCGGTCAGCTTTATTTCAAAAATGCTGTTTAAAGACCTGGGTATACC
>CAZNWL010000154.1:0-3017 GCA_964577045.1 uncultured Planctomycetia bacterium
ATATAGAAATTACTCTCACTTTATTTTGGTATTTATCTTTGAAAAAAGCAAGCGCACCCTCTTTTTTTGCCTCTTCCAAGCTCACCTCTTTTTTTTCCACTTTATCTGCAGAAGAAATATAACCTCTAACTAACTCTTCTACCTTCCCGAGTTCATCAGCCGTTAATTTGCTAAAATGCGTGAAATCAAAGCGCAATTCATCTTCATCAACCAATGAACCCTGTTGGACTACATGCTCGCCCAAGACGCGGCGTAAAGCCGCCTGTAAAAGATGGGTTGCGGTGTGGGCCCGGGCTAAAGCTTTTCTTCTTTCGACATCGACGATAGCGCAAGCTCCTCCTTTAGCAATCTTTCCCCTGGCTATTTTACCTCTATGCACAATCGCCGCATTAACTTTAAAAACCCCCTCTACCTGAAACTCGCCCTCGCTGGTTTTGATAATGCCTTTATCGGAAAGCTGGCCGCCGGATTCAGGGTAAAAAGGAGTCTTCTCCAAAACTACTAATGTTTCATCTCCGGAAAATATATGCTCTATGGTAACAGAAGCATCGGCGCATTGATAGCCGAGGAATTCAGTTTTCTCGGTTAAATTCAGCTCCCCTTTTTTAAATATATTTGCATCGAACATGCTTTTTTCCCGCGACCGCTCCTTTTGCTGCTCTAACAACTTATCAAACCCTTTTTCATCGACTGCTAAATCAGCCTCTTTGGCTATCTCTTTAGTAAGTTCTAAAGGCAGGCCATAAGTATCGTAAAAACGGAATAAATCTTCGGCCTTCATTGTTTTTTTCTTCTCTTTCTTTAAACCTTGAACCTTCAGCGAAACTTGGCGAATGCCCGTATCAAGGTTGGAAAGAAATTTTTCCTCTTCTGACTGGATAACTTTAGCGATGGTTGCTCTTTTTTTATCCAAATCAGGATAAACATCTTTCATCATTTCCGCCACATTATCAGACAAAATATAAAGGAAAGGCTCCTCTCTAGCCAAAAGATGCCCGGCCCAGAGGGCTTTACGAATAATTTTTCTGATTACATATCCCCTGTCTTCATTTGAGGGATATATCCCGTCAGCGATGGCAAAAGTAGCTGCCCGCGCGTGGTCAACGATGGCATATATTAAACTGATGGTTTTTTTATCCTGTTTTTCTACAACTAAGAGTTTACGCACCTGCTCAACTATGGGAGCCAAGATGTCTATTTCGAAATTTGAACTCTTACTTTGTAATACACAAGCCATTCTTTCTAACCCCATCCCGGTATCAATATTATTTTGGGCTAAAGGCTCTAGTTTATTTTTACCGGTGCGGTTAAACTGGGTAAAAACTAGATTCCAGACTTCTACAAAACGGTCGCAGCCGCAGTCAGGATTACAGGTAATTTTGCGGCATCCGATATCTTTGCCTCGGTCAAAGAATATCTCCGAACAGGGCCCGCAAGGCCCGTTAGGGCCTTTTAGCGGCGCATCAGCCGGCCAGAAATTACTCTTCTCTCCCAGTTTAACAATTTTACTTTTGGCTACGCCGATATGCCCGCTCCAGATTTTTTCGGCTTCGCAATCTCTACGATATACCGAAACCCATAAATCTTTTTCGCTGATGTTTAACTGGCGCCTAACAAATTCCCAGGCGAACTCAATAGCCTCTTTTTTAAAATAATCGCCGAAAGAAAAATTGCCCAACATCTCAAAAAAAGTATGGTGATAGGCGGTTTTGCCTACATTTTCTAAGTCTCCTGTGCGCAAACACTTCTGGCAGCTCGCCGCGCGGGTTATGTCTTTTTTCTCGCCCAGAAAGTAAGGTTTAAACTGGTTCATCCCGGCCGAGGTGAAAAGAACTGAAGGGTCATCCGGGACTAAACTGTCCGAAGGAAAAATCCGGTGTGCCCGGGCCTTAAAAAAATTTAAATAGGTTTTTCGTAAATTGTCAGTCTTCATTTTTAGGCAAACCCGTTTCCTCTAAACTCGAAACGATATCCTGATAAGAAAAGCCTCTAGAAATTAGAAACCTTATCATCTTCTGATATCCTGCGCGCCCCTGGCATTGATTTATCCTTTGGCTAATCAATGCTTCGATCTTTTTCTTAAAAGGCTCTTTATTGGCTAAAGCCTTTTCAATAAGCTCGTGGGCCAGCCCGAGTTTCTTGAGAGTAAAAAAAATTTTTTTCGGGCCCCAGCCTTTTTGCAATGCAGCAGCCGTAAAAACAGCCGCAAAATCACAATCGTTAAGGTACTTCTTTTCCTCTAAATAGCCGATTGTTTTTTTGATTACCTGCGGACTGTATTTTTTTCTCTTGAGGCGTTGTTCGATTTCATGCCTTGAACGCGCCCGGTACTTTAGAAGCAGGAAAGAATAACTAAGGGCTTGGTCGAAATCTTTCACTATTTTTCTTTGAGGACAAAATAGCCCCGATTGGTCTTGACTAAACAGCTACCTTTTATCTGGGCGACTACGGATTGAAAATCTGCCTTATTGCTTACTTTCTTATTTTCAATCTTAATGATAACGTCACCGGCCATAAGCCCGCTTTCGTCAGCCGGCGAATTATCTTTAATCGCCACTATTATTACGCCCTCATCGGCGCTTATCCTGAACCGGTTTTTAACTCCTGCGTCCAAATTCTCCACTTCCATACCCCGAAAGCTGGCACCGCTCGTCTTTTCAACGGCTTCCACTGCTTCGGCCTCTTTAGGCATAGTGCCGATTTTTATAGTCGTGGAAATCTCTTTTCCAGAACGAAGTATCTTCAACGGCACCTGTTTGCCTACTTCGGCAACAGAAACCATGCCGGCTAAATCGTGGGTAGTCGTAATTACCTTCCCGTCAAACTCAAGGATTAAATCGCCTTCTTTAATGTCGCTTTTTTCCGCCGGAGAATCTTTATAAACTTTAAGGACAATAACCCCTTCTTTTTCTTTAATCCCGAAGTAGTTACGCAAATCGTCGTTTAAGTTCTGGATGCTTACGCCTAACCAGCCATAAACAATGTTTTCCCCTTTAACGAGTTTGTCTAAAATATTT
>CAZNWL010000155.1:0-2993 GCA_964577045.1 uncultured Planctomycetia bacterium
TTATAAAATACTTTTAAGCACTTCTCGGCGCACCCCGGACAAAGCCGAAGAGTTAATCGAAAAGGAGTTTAAAAATTTTAAGCAAACCGAGGCTTCCGTTTACGCCAACCGTAAAAACTTTGATTTTGTTTTTGAAGGGTTCATTGCTTTAGCCGATATTGCTTTTGTTTCCACCGATAGCATTTCTATGGTTTCGGAAAGCATGGCGATTAACCCTTCGACAGTTTGCGTTAATTTAGGCCAGGAAGGCGATAAGCATAAAGTATTTCTGGAATCAATAGAGGACGAAGTGAGCTTTTTGGCTAAACCCTATGATTTGGAGTCGATTACTGTGCGTCCCTGTCAGATTTTTGCCAAAAACAAGCAGAAGATAAGTAAAGCCACAGAGAGGTTGATATAAAATGCGGGTAATGCAGATTCTTCCAGCCATGAATATCGGGGGTACTGAACGCGGGGTGATGGATTTGGTTGGATTTTTTAAAACTCGCGGCGTCGAAAACATAGTAGTCAGTTCCGGCGGCAGGCTTACCGGAGAGCTAAAGAAGATGGGGATTAAGCATTACCAGGTTCCGGTGCACCGTAAATCGCCGATTAGCCTTTTCTATATCGGTAAGTTAAAGTTAATCATAAAAAAAGAAAATATCGATATCGTTCATGCCCGCAGCAGGGTTCCGGCTTGGTTGAGTTTTTTTGCTACCCGCAAAACTAATGCGCATTTCATCACTACTGCCCACGGAGTTTATAAAAGCCGGTTGAGCAGCGAGGTTATGGGTTGGGGCAAATATGTGATTTGCCCTTCCAAACTGGTTGCCCGCCACATGAAGGATAATTTCGGAGTTCCCGAAAATAAAATCAGGATTATCCAACGCTGGGTGGATTTGGATAAGTTTACTTTCCGCGATTATTCTCAAAGAATTACGAGCAATACCATAGTCAGTTTAGGCCGGATTTCGCCCAGTAAAGGCTATGAATTTTTGATCGAAGCTTTCAAAAAAGTAGTAAGGTTTAACCCTTATCTTAAGCTGCAAATAATCGGTTCGGCCGACAAGTCGAAATTAAGGTATTTAGAATATTTAAAAACTTTGGTTAGCCGGTTTTCCCTGAATTATAATGTCGAATTTTGCGGTTTTCATAAGGATGTGGAAAATCTTTTAAATGATGCCCGGATTCTGGTTGCTCCGTCGATAATCGAAGAATCTTTTGGCAGAGTGGCTATTGAAGGTTTTGCTTGCGGTGTCCCGGTGATTGCCAGCAATGTGGGAGGATTTAAGGAGATAATCGAAAACGATAAAGACGCTATCCTAGTCGAACCTAAGAATAGCGAGGCTTTGGCTGAAGCAATCCTTAAAATTTTAAAAAATCCCCAATATGCGACGGAATTGACTCTCCATGCCCGCAAGAAAGCAGAAGAAAAATATAGGCTGGAATACTGTTTAGATTTGACCAAAAAAGTTTACGAGGATACTACGCAAAACCTAAACATTTTAGTAATCAAGATTTCCTCTTTAGGAGACTTAATTTTAAGTTTTCCTTCTTTGAAGGCGCTCCGCACAGCCTATCCGCAAGCAAGGATTACGCTTCTCGTTTTAAAAAAATACTATGCGTTATTGAACGGCTGCCCTTACGTTGACGAGATAGTTACCGTGGACAACGACTATAAAAAGAACAGTAATATTTTTAAAATTTCCAAAGCCCTGCGCCGGTCAAGTTTCGACTACATCATTGATTTGCAAAATAACCGCAGCTCGCATTTAATATCTTTTTTAAGCTTTAGCCGTTTCTCTTTTGGCTTTCGCCTGCGTTGGGGCAGGCTCCTGACTAATAGCATTGTTTATGACCGCAGGCTCAATCCTCTTGATTCCCAGGAAAAAGTTTTAAAACTGTTAGGGGTGAATATTTTTGAGAAAAAATTGGTCTATTGGGAACAAAAAGCTCAAAAAAGGCCTTTATCTGGGCAGGAAGGGGAGTTGGTGGGGATAAATTTGTCGGCTTCGCTGCGCTGGGTTTCCAAAAACTGGCCGCTTGAACATATAAGACAGCTGATCAGCCTTATCCAGAAGAATTTACCTGAGAAAAAAATTGTTTTGATCGGCGAAGATTCAACAAAAAGTTTAGCTGAAAATATTGAGAAGTCAATGCCATCCCGCCTGATTAATCTCTGCGGTAAGACTACTTTAGGAGATTTGGCCCAAGTTTTAGGCAGGCTCCAGGTTTTCATCACCCCAGATACGGCAACCTTGCATCTAGCCCAAAGCTTAGGGGTGAAAGTTATCGCTCTTTTTGGCCCGACTGACCCTAAACGGCATACAGTTCCTGCTCCTAACCTTATTATTCTTTCACAAAATTTGCCATGTTCTTTTTGCTATAAACCGAAATGCAAATTTTCCACCGAAAGCCTGTGCTTGGAGAGGATAACGCCCCAGCTCGTTTTCGATAAGATTAAGGAAGTTTTGAGATGAATATATTAATCTTGGCGACTCATTTGAATCCCGGCGGAATTTCCCGTTATGTTTTAAACTTATCTAAAGGGCTGAACAAACAAGGCCATCGGGTCTGGGTGGCTTCCAGCGGCGGAAGCTGGATTGGGATTCTGGAAGATACGGGAGCAAAGCATAAGCTGATTCCGATAAAGACAAAATCAATAGTCAGTTTGAAAATCTGGTTTTCTTTATTTTTCGTTAAGAATTTAATCGTCAGGGAAAAAATTGATGTTGTCCATTGTAATACCCGTGTAACGCAATGCCTGGGAGGGTTAATTCGTCTGTTTTTAAAAATTCCCTATATCTCGGTATACCATGGTTTTTACCGGCCAGGTTTTTTTAGAAAACTTTTTCCTTTCCACGGAAGTTTATCGATTGCCGTCAGTAAAAAGGTTAAGCGCCATTTAATCCGGGATTTGGGTGCCGAAGAAAATAAAGTCAGGGTTGTTTATAACGGAGTTGATATTGATGAATTTTCTCCCGGGCCAGGCCAAAAAGAAAGCCGTGGTTTTT
>CAZNWL010000156.1:0-2980 GCA_964577045.1 uncultured Planctomycetia bacterium
ATTCGCGTTACAGCACTAACACTTTTCCCACTTGGGATTTGGCACAACCGTTCAGGTTTTTAGCGCATAATGGAGAAATAAATACGCTGCGCGGCAATATCAATTGGATGCGGGCGCGCGAAAGCTTGCTCAAAAGCAAAGCTTTTGGTAAAGATATAAAAAAAATAAAACCGGTGATAGTGAGCGGCGGAAGCGATTCGGCGATAATTGATAATATGTTTGAACTGCTTACGCTTTCCGGCAGAAGCACGGTGCATTCAATGATGATGTTGATTCCCGCTGCCTGGCAGCAAGACGAGTTGATGAACAAGAAGCTAAAAGACTTCTACAAGTACCATACTTGTTTTATGGAAGCTTGGGATGGCCCGGCAGCGATTGCCTTCACCGATGGAACGAGCGTGGGCGCTTGTTTGGACCGTAACGGCTTAAGGCCTGCCCGCTATATTGTCACCAAAAATGATTTCGTAGTGATGGCTTCGGAGATGGGGGTTTTGGATATTGCCCCCGGCGATATTCTCATCTCTAGCCGCCTTGAACCGGGGAAGATATTTTTCATCGATACCAACGAAGGGCGCATCATTGATGATGCCAGCCTCAAAGAAAGTCTATCCAGCCAGAAACCATACACTGCCTGGATTAAAAAGAATATGGTTGAACTTGATACGCTATCTGAAGCGAAAACTACGCAAAAGGAATCGGATAATTTTCTTGCTCTGCTGAAAAATTTCGGTTACAGCCGTGAAGATTTAAAAATGCTCATTAAACCCATGGCTGAAGAGGCAAAAGAACCGATAGGCTCAATGGGGGACGATACTCCGCATGCTGTTTTATCTCAACAGCCGCAACTTCTCTATGACTATTTTAAACAGCTTTTTGCGCAGGTTACCAATCCGGCAATCGACCCTATCCGCGAAGAAATTGTGATGAGTTTAGAGAGTTATATCGGCGCAGAAAGAAATATTTTAGAGGAAACTCCCGAACATTGCCATAAATTAAGAGTAAAAAAACCCATACTCACGAATTCAGAGCTTTCAAAAATTAAAGTTATAAACATCAATGGTTTTAGGACTAAAACCATCTCCCTACTTTTTCCGGTTGATGACGGCAAAGATTTTAAAAGGGTGATTAAAAGAATTTGTCAGGAAGCCTCTCTGGCCATAAAAGAAGGATACTCATTTATTATCTTAAGCGATAAGGGGGTTGATGAGAAGAGGGCAGCTTTGCCCGCACTTTTAGCAATGGGCGCGGTGCATCAGCACCTGATAAGAAAGGCTTTGCGCACGCAAATTTCAATAATCGTAGAAAGTGCAGAGCCCCGCGAAGTGCATCATTTCGGGTTGCTCTTAGGTTACGGCGCGGATTGCATTAATCCCTACCTTGCTTATGAGACGGTTAAATATTTGGTTAAAGAAGGAGGCCTTAAATTAGATAGTGATAAAGCTTTGTCTAACTACCTAAAAGCAGTTAATGCCGGCATTCTTAAAATCCTTTCCAAAATGGGTATTTCTACCTTGCAAAGTTATAGAGGCGCGCAGATATTTGAAGCTTTAGGCATAGGCAGGGAAGTTATCGATAGTTGTTTTACCGGAACAGTTTCCAGAATCGGCGGAATCGGTTTTGAGATAATTGCCAGAGAAACGCTTCTTAGGCATAGCAACGCTTTTCCTAAGAGAGAAATTACCCCGGTTATTTTACCTTCAGGCGGGCTTTATCAGTGGCGCCGCGACGGAGAATTCCATCTTTGGAATCCACTTTCTATTGCCGCGATTCAGGACTCAACCCGCCTTAATGATTATAAAAAATATCAGGAGTTCAGCCGGTTGATTAACGACCAGTCAAAAAACCCGGCTACTTTACGCAGTCTCTTAAAGTTTTCCGCCAAAGGCGGATCCGCCTCAGGCGGAAAGCAAACCACGCCAATTCCCATAGATCAGGTTGAACCGGCAGAAGAAATATTCAAGCGTTTTGCCACCGGAGCAATGAGCTTCGGTTCAATCAGCCGGGCTATGCATGAAACTCTAGCGCTGGTGATGAATAAATTAGGCGCAAAATCAAACACCGGCGAAGGCGGAGAAGATCCGGTGAGATTTCATATGCTTCCTAATGGAGATTCTTTAAGAAGCGCAATAAAACAGGTTGCTTCCGGCCGTTTCGGCGTTACCGCAAACTATTTAGTGAATGCGGACGAGCTGCAGATAAAAATCGCGCAAGGCGCAAAGCCCGGCGAAGGCGGACAACTTCCCGGACACAAAGTCAGCGCCATCATTGCCCGCACCCGCTATACTACTCCGGGTGTAACTTTAATTTCGCCGCCGCCGCACCATGATATTTATTCCATAGAGGATTTAGCCCAGCTTATTTTTGATTTAAAAAACATAAATCCCAAAGCGCGCATCAGCGTAAAACTGGTTTCAGAAGTGGGCGTAGGTACTGTAGCTGCCGGCGTGGCCAAAGGCCACGCAGATATGATTTTAATTTCCGGCGGAGACGGCGGAACCGGCGCTTCGCCTTTAAGCTCGATTAAGCATGCGGGATTGCCCTGGGAATTAGGCCTTTCCGAAACTCACCAGACTCTGGTTTTGAATAATTTGCGTTCCCGAGTGCGTTTACAAACCGACGGCCAGATGCGCACTGGACGCGATGTGGCTATTGCCGCCATACTCGGCGCTGAAGAATTTGGTTTCTCTACCATAGCTTTAGTCGTTTGCGGCTGTGTAATGTTGCGGCACTGCCATTTGAATAATTGTTCGGTGGGCGTAGCCACGCAGGATGAGATTTTGGAAAAAAGATTTAGCGGTAAACCCGAATACTTGTTCAATTATTTTAATTTTGTGGCGCAGGAATTACGCGAAATAATGGCCAGTTTAGGCATCCGCAAGATGGATGAGATGATTGGTAGAACCGAACTCCTTGAGGTTAATGCTGAAATTCTGCCTTGGAAGGCAAAGGCAATAGATTTTTCTAAAGTATTGTATAAACC
>CAZNWL010000157.1:0-2970 GCA_964577045.1 uncultured Planctomycetia bacterium
GGGCGATGGGACTTGAACCCACAACCTTCACGTTGGCAACGTGACGCTCTAGCCAATTGAGCTACCCCCGCTGAAAATACATTTATTCAGGGTTATTCCCTAATTTTCAGCGACACTGAGCCGACACCGGCGAAGTGCCTCATTTATGCCGAGGGGGAGAGTCGAACTCCCACCCCTTACAGGACATGGTCCTAAGCCATGCGCGTCTGCCAATTCCGCCACCCCGGCAGGCAAATAATTATGAGCCGCCCCAGGGTCGAACTGGGGACACCCGCCTTAAAAGGGCGGTGCTCTGCCAACTGAGCTAGCGGCCCACGATTAAAAACTTGTCAGCTCTTTTTCTTTTTCCTCTAGAATCTTGTCGAGTTCTTTGATGTATTTGTCAGTGAGCTTCTGTAACTCTTCTTCGGATTGAAAACGTTCGTCTTCGGAAATCTTTTTATCTTTCTCAAGCTGCTTTATCTCTTCTTTGCCGTCTCTCCTTACGGTCCTCACCGATACCTTTCCTTCCTCGGCAACTTTTTTTACTATATTTATCAAATCCTGGCGCCGTTCTTCGGACAAAGGCGGCACGATCAAACGCAGAAGCTTTCCGTCAGAAACCGGAGTAATCCCCAGTTCCGACTGCAATATTGCTTTCTCTATCTCCTTTAATGACGTGGGGTCATAAGGATGGATTACTACCATTCTGGCTTCGGGAACGCCGATAGTGGCTAACTCTTTAAGCAGAGTCGGGGTTCCATAATAGTCAACCCTGATTCCTTCAACCATTTTAGGATTGGCCCGGCCCGAACGCAACTCCGCTAATTCCCTTTTAGTGGCCTCGATGGCCTTCTTCATAGTGTTCTCTATCTTCTCCAAAACTTGTTTAGCTATCATAGCTCCTCCACTTAAGCGATAAGAGTGCCTATGTCTTCACCGCAAACTACTTTTTTTAAATTTTCCGGTTTTAAAAAATTAAAAACTACTATAGGAAGTTTATTCTCCATGCATAAAGTAATCGCCGTCGAATCCATTACCTTCAATTCTTTATTAAGCACTTCCCGATACTTCAAATTTTTAAACATCTCGGCTTTATCGTCTTTAAGCGGGTCGGACGAATAAGCGCCGTCAACTTTTGTCCCTTTTAACAAGACATCCACGCCGATTTCAACGCCCCGCAAAGCCGCTGCGGTATCGGTGGTGAAATAAGGGTTGCCAGTTCCGGCGACAAATATCACTACGCGCTTTTTCTCCAAATGCCTTACTGCCCTGCGCCGGATATAAGGTTCAGCCACCCGCTCCATATCAATAGCGGTTATGACCCTCGTAGGTATGTTCTGGTTCTCCAAGGCGTTTTGTAAAGCCAGGCCGTTTAAAACCGTTGCCAACATTCCCATATAATCGGCAACGGTCCTTTGCATCTGAAACTCCGAAGATTTAGGCATGCCGCGGAAAATATTTCCGCCGCCCACCACTAAAGCCGTTTCTACGCCCAACTCTACGATTTCTCTAATCTGTTTGGCTAAATGCGCGCAAACTGAACTGTCGATACCGTGTGGGTATTTGCCTTGAAATGCCTCTCCGCTTAATTTAAGAAGAATCCTTTTGTATTTAGGAAGCATCTTCGCCTAAAGCAAAACGGACAAATCTTTTTACCTTTACATTTTCTCCGGTCTTAGACACTACGTCCCTAAGGTAGTCTCCGACGGTAATTTTATTATCCTTGATAAAAGGCTGTTCCATTAGGCATGCCTGTTTGTAATATGCTTCTTTATCTCCTACGGTTGATAAGACTTTCTCCGGCACATCTTTTTTATTTATATATTCGGGATTTACAGCAGCTATCTGCATGGCGAGGTCTTTGACGAAAGTTTTAAACACATCAGTCCGGGCGACAAAGTCGGTTTCGCAGTTCACCTCGACCAAAGTGCCAAGATTTGCGCCAAAATGGATATAAGCATCTATGCGCCCCTGCTGAGCGACTCTTTCGCTTCTTTTAGCCGCAGCAGAAATACCTTTACTTTTTAAAATCTGTAAGGCCTTATCGAAATCGCCTTTGGCTTCTGAAAGGGCTTTTTTGCAATCGTTAATCCCTAAAGAAGTCATATCTCTCAATTTCTTAACGTCAGCTAAACTCATGTCTTCTCCCTTTGTTATTCTTCCTCTTCCTTTCCTTCCTTTGCTTCCTCGGCAACTGCTGATTTTTCGGTTTTGCTACTTTTTACGCTTTTGACCAGCTCTTCGGCCTTATCCATGCCCTCTTTGATTGCCTCAACCAAAGATGAAGTTATGCACTTTACCGACTTTATGGAATCGTCATTCCCGGGTATAGGGTAATCAATTGTTTCCGGGTCAGCATCAGTATCAATCAAAGCAATTACCGGTATGGATAACTTTTGGGCTTCTCTTACGCAGGCGGCTTCCTTCTTAGGGTCAACTACAAATACGCAACCAGGAAGGCTATCCATAGTGGTAACTCCGCTGTAAATCTTCTCCATCCGTTCGATTTCGCGGTTAATCAGCACGACTTCTTTCTTCACCATAGTTTCGAACTGCCCTTTTTCCCGCTTTTCAATAAGTTCAAGATATTTATTCACTCTGGTTCTTACTGTCCCGAAATTAGTAAGCAATCCGCCTACCCATCTTTCCACTACATAGGGCATGCTGCAGGAAGTCGCCAGTTTCTTGGTTTCGTCTCGCAGCTGTTTTTTGGTGGCGACAAAAAGAATCCTTTCCCCCAGCTTTGCTTTCTCCCTTACAAAATCCCTCGCTTCCTGGAGTTTCTGGGCGGTCTTCTCCAAATCGATAATATAAACGTTCTTTTTCTTCCCGAAAATGAACTTTTTCATTTTGGGGTTCCAATGCTTGCTCAAATGGCCGAAATGAACCCCCTTTTCCAACAAGTCTTTAATAATATCCGGTAATGCCATTATCCTATGCCTCCTTTAATTTATTTATCTGCCGAAATCTTGCTTCAAAGTATATCAT
>CAZNWL010000158.1:0-2941 GCA_964577045.1 uncultured Planctomycetia bacterium
AAGACATATGGACTTTGGTCTTGTCCCAGGCAGTATGAATCTGCCTGGGACAAGACCAAAGTCTATATGTCTTCTTTAAATGAGCGCGAGATAAAAAATTACTGCCGTAAATTCCTGCCTTTGGATAAAGCCGGCAGTTTCGACATTCAGGGGCCGGGCGCTTTGTTTGTGGAACGCATTGAGGGCTGTTTTTACAATGTAGTGGGTTTGCCTCTGGCCAAATTAGTCAAGATTTTAAAAAAATCAGGAGTTGACCTATTTTCCCCCGCCTGATTCTTTCGCCTTTGTCCGGTATCAGCGATTTACCTTTCCGTAAGCTCGCCCGGCAATTCGGCTGTCCATTTGCTTATCTGGAAATGCTCGGCGCCCGTTCTTTGGTTTATTTGAGCCGCCGCACGCGCCAAATGATGGTTACTGACCTCGCTGACCGGCCTTTAGGAGTCCAGCTTTTAGGAAATAACGCCGCTTATTTATCCCGGGCAATAGAGGAGCTAAAGGATTTTCCCTGCGACACTATAGATTTTAATGCGGCCTGCCCGCAGAAAAAAGTAACCCGCCAGGGGCAGGGAGCGGCTCTGCTTAAAGAGCCTAAAAAGCTGGTTGGATTGCTATCGGCAATGGTTAAAAAAGCGCACCTGCCGGTTACAGTGAAACTGCGGTTGGGCTGGAGCAACGCAAGAGGCATAGTTGATTTGGCTAAAAGAATAGAGGATTGCGGTGTTTCGGCAATTTATCTGCACGGTAGGACTAAATTGCAGGGTTATAGCGGCGCAGTTGACTACAAAGTTATGCATAAGGTTAAAAAAGCTTTGGCCATTCCGCTTATTGCCAGCGGCAATATCTGGTCAGCGCAGGATGCACAAAAAATGTTTGATTTAACCGGCTGTGATTCAGTCGCTCTCGCCCGGGGGACCTTGGGCAATCCCTGGCTGTTTAAAGAGATAGATGAGTATTTAGCCACAGGAAAAATTATTCCTCGGCCGGGTATAGAAGAAGTAGCCAGGGTGGCAAAAGAACATCTTAAGTCCGTGGTTGATTTTTACGGCGAAAAAAACGGCGTGATTAAATTCCGCAAATTTTTCATCTGGTATACCCGCGGCTTCCTGCAAACCAAACCCCTACGCCTCAGCGTCTCCGCCATCACCACCCATCCCCAAATGCTTGCTCTGATCGACCGGTTTTCCGCCGCTAATTAACCCTTACATCAATCCAAAACCAGCCTTTCTTCAATTTAACCTTTCGAATCCTTGACTTAGGCAGCCAAATTTTTTCATCCTCAACCATCACCAGCACCGCCTTTTCCGTTTCATGCCTCATCCTCACCTTTAACCATGCATATTTCGGCCAAGGCGATGAGTCAAAAGGCCTGTATAAGGGGTAAAGCATGGGGTTTTAGTTTTGTATCCGTATATTATAATATTCCAATTTGGAATATACCATAATGGAATATATCATATCCTTAGGAGGTTGTCAATCATGAAGAAATCAATCTATTCTGACGAACATAAGCTTTTAACCGGGAGGTTAAAGGAGGCTCGTAAAAGAAGGGGATTAGATCAAAAGCAAGCTGCTGATTTGCTAGGGGTTTCCCAATCTTATATTTCTAAAATTGAATCTGGCCAACGCCGTATCGATGTTATTCAATTAAAAGAATTCGCGAAGATATATAAAAAGACAATAGATTACTTTATTGGGTAATTTTTATGAATCTACAAGAATTAACCAAGAAAATACAAGAAATTAAAGACAAGGGGTTTATAAAGACTCGCAGAGTCCACGATACCGGTATAGGTAAAACCCTTGAGGATTTGCTAGGTATTAAAGAAAATAATCTTAAGATTCCCGATATTGGTGAAATTGAGCTAAAAGCAAAACGAATTGATTCGCAAAGTATGTTGACTATTGCCACCAAAGCTCCGCAGCCGAGAGGAATAAATAAGATTTTGTTTGAAAAATATAAATATAAAGATAAGGATGGTTGTTATTGTTTACATTCTACGGTTTATGCAACCCGCTTTAATCCACAAAAATTTAAAATTGTTTTAACCGATGATAAGATAGAACTTAAGAATAAAAAGAAAATCGAGGCATATTGGTCTATAACAATTTTTCAAGATGTTTTAAAATCAAAGTCAGATAAAATTTTGTTGGTTTTTGCCGAAACAGAAGGAGAACGGAAAAGCGAAGAGGAAAGGTTTCGTTTTACCGAAGCATATTTATTATCAGATTTGAATATTGATAAATTCAAGAAAGCGATTCAAGAAGATAAACTAAAGGTTGATATTCGCATAGGGGTTTATAGAAGTGGAAAGTTAAAGGGGAGATATCACGATCATGGAACGGGATTTAGAATCAATAAAAGAGATTTTCTGTATCTGTACGATCAATATAAACAGCTAATTTAATTCTTCCGTAAAACGACTATACTTTCTTTTGTCATTGTTTCTTCAAGTTCACCCACCACATTCGTTGGAGAATTTTTTATTGGCATCCTTTTGCCCGGTATATTTCTGACAAAAATATCTTCGCAGGTAAAACCGATTTTTTCAGCTAATTCTGCAACAATAAAGTCAGTAGGTATACGGACTTGCTTCACTGAACGGTTACCGATAACCAAACAGAAATATTTTTTTGATTGTAATATTTTATGAGCTCGCTGCAAACAGGTATTTAAGCCTATATAGAAACTTAATACGTCTTTTGCGCGTCTTTCATCTTCTTTTTGTATTTTTTGTAAAGATTCGCTTAGATGAAAAGACGGTAAGGAGTGTATAAGACTTGCTGTTGGTTTACCGCCTAATAATTGATTATCCACGCCAGAAGCAACATTAGGATCTTCAAAAATATCTAACCACTGGGCTGAAAGTCTTGAGAATTGACCGTAAGCTACGGTTGTGCGACTATCACCATAAGGCGGAGAGGTTATAATACAGTCTATAGA
>CAZNWL010000159.1:0-2924 GCA_964577045.1 uncultured Planctomycetia bacterium
TCGCTATCTTTATCATGTTTTAGATAAAATTGAAATCAGCGATGCGGCTTTGGATAGTTTAAAAAATGAGTTAGCCAAATTGGAACGGAAAAATCCTGAATTTATTACGGCTGATTCCCCTACGCAAAGAGTAGGGGGCAAACCTTTGGATAAATTTGAAAAAGTCAAACATTCCAAGCCGATGATGTCTTTATTTGACTCTTTTTCTCCGGAAGATATAAAAGACTGGGAAGAGAGGATAAAGAAATTAATCCCCCCCGCCCCCTTTTCGAAAGGGGGAGAGCTTGATTATTACTGCGAGCTAAAACTGGATGGGCTGGCTGTGACTTTAAAATATGAGAAAGGATTGTTTAGGCAGGGAGCAACCAGAGGCGACGGCAAAGTCGGGGAGGATGTAACCCAGAACTTAAAAACCATTGAAAGCATACCTTTGCGAATAAGGCAGCCGCAAGAAAATGAGTTAAGAAAGGTAGGACTGGATGCTAACCAAGCAAAACAAGTTTTAACGGCTTTAGAAAAAGGAGAGATAGAAGTGCGGGGAGAAGCGGTTATGACCAGGCAAGTCTTTAATGAGCTCAATAAAAAATATAAAAAAGAAGGTAAGCCGCAACTGGCTAATCCGCGTAACGGGGCAGCCGGTTCAATCAGGCAGCTTGACCCGAAACTGGCGGCCGAGAGAAAACTAAGTTTTTACGTTTATGCTTTGGCCACTGACTTCGGCCTGAAAAACCATGAAGAGGAGCATAAATTAGCGAGAGTTTTAGGTTTTAAAGTTTTAAGTGAAAATAAATATTGTAAGAATTTATCAGAAGTTTATAAGTTCCATGATTATTGGGAAAAAAATAGAGAAAAACTTTCTTTTGAATGCGATGGAATAGTTGTGGTAGTAAATAATATGAAATTATGGCCGGCCCTTGGATTCGTGGGTAAGGGGCCGCGCTATATGATGGCATATAAGTTTGCGGCTCAAGAGGCGACAACAAAAATTAAAGAAGTTATCTGGCAGGTGGGTCGGACCGGAATTCTAACGCCCATAGCAGTACTGGAACCAGCGCGGGTCGGCGGCGTAACAATTACCCACGCCACTCTTCATAATATGGATGAAATAAAACGTTTGGGTATAAAGATCGGGGATACGGTTATTATCCAGCGGGCCGGGGACGTTATTCCTAAAGTGGTGAAAGTTTTACCTAATCTGCGCTCGGGCAAAGAGAAAGAAATAAAGGTGCCAAAAGAGTGCCCAATGTGCGAAGGCGAGGTGGTGAAGGTGGCAGGTGAAGTAGCTTATCGTTGCCCTAATACAAACTGCTATGCCGTTAATCTGCGGCGCTTAATCCACTGGGCTTCTAAAAATGCGGTTGATATTGAGGGTTTGGGTCCAAAAATTATTGAGCAATTAGTAAAAGAAGGATTAGTGAGAGATATAAGCGATTTTTACGCTTTGACCATTGATGATTTAGAGCCTTTAGAAAGATTTGCGGAAAAGTCAGCGGATAATTTAATAAAAGCCATTGAAAGCAGAAAAAAAATAGACCTGCCTCGGTTTATTTACGGCTTAGGCATAAGGCATGTGGGCGAAGAATCGGCGATTGAGCTGGCCAAGAGATTCGGCAGTCTGGAAAAGATAAAAAAAGCCAGTTTGGAAGAAATTGAGAGAATTTATGATTTTGGTAATATTATGGCCAAAAGTGTTTATGATTGGTTTAATAATAAACACAATTTGGAATTGCTGGAAAAATTAGAAAAAAGGGGGGTAAAAACTAAAACTCTAGCCGGGGGAGGCAAAAAGCAGGTTTTGGCAGGTAAAACCTTTGTTTTAACCGGAACTTTAGCTGGTTTGACAAGGGAGCAGGCAAAAGCTAAGATAAGGGAGTTAGGAGGGGACGTCTCCTCATCAGTTAGCAGGAAAACTGATTATGTGGTGGCTGGAGCAGAGCCAGGTAGTAAGTTTGATAAAGCTAAAAAATTGGAAGTTAAGATCATTAATGAA
This sequence comes from uncultured Planctomycetia bacterium, assembly GCA_964577045.1. GTDB lineage: Bacteria > Omnitrophota > Gorgyraeia > Duberdicusellales > 4484-171 > JAHKAJ01. Next base: position 1,991 of record CAZNWL010000159.1, read on the forward strand.
AAAGAATTTATTAAATTAATTAGTTGAAATAGAGTGTCATCCTGGAGGGAGCGGAGCGACCGATAGGATCTCGTATTTTTTGTTAATAATAATCCACAGTTATACTGATTAAGTTGGGATTCTATCGCTTCGTCCCGAGATTTCGGGACTACGCTCCAGAATGACAAAACAAAAAAATTATGAAATTAAAGAGGGAACAAATTGACCATATTGCTAAATTGGCCAGACTGGAATTAACCGAAGAGGAATTAAAAAAATACGGCAGCCAACTGTCGGATATTTTAAATTATATAGACCAATTAAAAGAAGTTGATACGACTGACATAGAGCCAACGGCTCAGGTTACTGGTCTGGAAAATGCTTTGCGCGAAGATGCCAAAGAAGACTGGGACAAGACCGAATCTGAAGAAGCACTTAGACAGGCGCCGGAATTGGAAAATGGACAGATAAAAGTAAAGAGAGTATTAGAGTAATATTTCCGTTTAAATCTGTTTTAATCCTATGCTAAATTTTGCATAGGATTTATCCTGTCATCCGACGGGACAAGGACAGATTAAAACAGATTATGAAGTTAAACGAGCTTACAATAAAAAAAGCCAGCGAGAAGCTGGAGAAAGGGGAAATAACTTCTTTGGAATTAACCAAAGCTTGTTTGGCGCGCATAAAAGAAGTTGATAAAAAAGTTAAAGCTTGTTTAAGAATTTGTGAGAGGCGGGCTTTAGAGGAAGCTAGGGAAGCTGATGAAAGGAGAAGTAAAGGTGAAGAAAGAAAACTATTAGGCATACCTTATATAGCTAAAGATAATATTTTAACTAAAGATGTAAAAACCACGGCTGCTTCTAAGATTTTAGAAAATTATATTGCACCTTTTGATGCGACAATTATAAAAAAATTAAAGGAGAGCCTGAAATGAAAAACAAAAAAGCATATGGTG
>CAZNWL010000160.1:0-2815 GCA_964577045.1 uncultured Planctomycetia bacterium
TATTACAAGTATATCATCTCTTTCTGTTATGTCTATATACAGAAATTATTCTCCTAATATTTTTACCAAAATCCGCTAAGTTTTCATTTTACGTAGTTTCTCAAAGTGCCTACCCCCTCTATCTTTACCTCTATGGTGTCGCCCGGATGCATCGGGCTTGTGCCTGGCGGCGTGCCGGTTGAAATAATATCTCCGGGTAAAATAGTCATTATCTTAGAAACAAAGGAGACTAAATATTCCACTGAAAATATGAGTTGGCTGGTGGTAGAATCTTGTTTTAATTTTCCATTCAGATAAGCCTGAATTCTCAAGTCCGAGGTGTCCAAATCTGTCGCCAGGCACGGCCCGACCGGGCAAAAACTGTCAAAGGATTTGGCCCGAGTCCACTGGCCGTCTTTTTTCTGCAAATCGCGGGCAGTTACATCGTTAAGGCAGGTGTAACCTAAAATATATTCTTTTGCCTGCTGCAGAGAAACATTTCTGGCTCTCTTTTTAATCACCACGGCAAGCTCTGCTTCGTAATCCAAACGTTTAACTCCCGGAGGGTAAATGATTTCATCCTGATGGCCGATTAAGGTTGTGGCGGGCTTTAAGAATATCACCGGTTCCTTAGGAATCTTCATCTTCATTTCTTTAGCATGGTCCCGGTAATTAAGCCCGGCAAGAATTATTTTAGTAGGGTTAAACAAAAAATTTCTTATCTTCATCGTTTATGAACTATGCAATGACTTCATTAAAGAAATAAAATTGGGGAAAGACTTATTGATGCATTTAACCTCGTTGATTTTACAGCCGCCGATTTTGGAACCTAAAACAATGGCGCTCATCGCCATTCTATGGTCATTGAAACTGTCAAAATTGGCTTTTCCCAGGGCAGCGCCGCCTCTAATTTCTATACCGCCTGGCGCAAAAGGCCTGGTTTCTACCCCGGCTGCCCTCAACATGGAATGAATTGACTCTAACCTATCCGCTTCTTTTACCTTTAATTCATCCAAACCGGTAATAATAGTATCGCCTTCGGCAAAAGCTGCTGCTACCGAAAGTATGGGGATTTCGTCAATCATCGCAGGTATTTCTTCGGGCCCTACCGTACTAGCAGCAAGCGAAGAACTTTTGATTTTTAAGTTTCCGCAGGGTTCTTTTCCGTAAATATTTCCGGGTAAGCGTTGCTCTTCTATGTTTGCCCCCATTCTCCTTAACACATTTAAAAGACCGCAACGCGTAGGGTTAAGATTGACGTGTTGAATATTAATCTCGGAATTTTTAAGAATCAGCCCCAGGACAATAAAAAAAGCTGCGGAAGAAAAATCGCCGGCAATAGTAATCTCTCCCGGAGACTTTAATTTTTCAGCCGGCCAGCAAATTATCCGGCCGGATTTATTTTCTAATCTCACGCCAAAAGCCTCAAGCATTAGCTCGGTATGGTCACGGGAAGGATAAGGTTCTTTTAAGCTAGTCGGCTTATCCGCATAGAGAGCCGCAAGAATGATAGCCGATTTTACCTGGGCGCTGGAAACCGGCAAATCATAATTAATACCTTTTAACTTTATGCTGGCCGGAGAGATTAAAAGCGGCGGGCAGATATCCGCTTGCGCCCCTAAACGGGTTGACTGGTAAAACTTCCCCTCTATATTTGCCCCCATTTTCCTTAACGGCTCGATTATCCTAGCCATGGGCCGCTGGTTAAGGCCGGCTCTGCCCTCGAATTCAACCGAAAAGTTTTGCGCGCAAAGCAGGCCGCTTAAAACCCGCATGGTCGTCCCTGATTCGTTGGCATTAAGTTTGAGCGGTTCATTTTTAGGCCGGGGAAAAAACTTGCCTCTGCCTTCAATAATAACCTCTCTTCCCTTTTGTTTTATCTTTACTCCCAGCTTATTTAAACAATCAAGGGTGGCTTTGGTATCGTCGCTCTCAAGGAAATTATTTATGCGGGTTTTTCCTTCGGCTATCGCCGAAAGGATTACTGCGCGGTGGGATATTGACTTATCCGGTGGTATTTCAACTCTAGCGCGTATATTTTCTAAACGCTTTATAGCATAATCCATTGGCTATATCTTAACACAGATTAAACAAACCTCAATATCTTCTCTTTTGGGGACAGGTACCACTTTATAAACCTAATGTTTTCAAACCTTTTTTAATCATTTTTTCAAATTTTATAAAAATTATCTTTTTATCTTTCATTTTTGGTTTTTGCAAAAAGCAGTAAATAGCACCTTATTTTATTGGGGTGATTTAAGTGGGACCTGTCCCCAAAAGAAAGTTGTTGAAACGTTCGGGAAGCGGCGAAGTGAACTCCAATTGTTGATTAGTCCGGGGGTCGAAGAATCCTAAAACCCGAGCGTGTAAAAGAAGCTCTGGGCAATCATCCTTGATTCCGTATTTTTTATCTCCGGCAATGGGGTAACCCATAAATTTAAGGTGCACGCGTAGCTGATGCATCCTGCCGGTAAGCGGTTTGAGGGAAAGAAAAGTCGCGCCAGAAAGCCTCTTAATGACTTCAACTTGAGTGTAGGCGGTTTTAGCTTTGGAAAAGCTTACTTTCATCTTCAAGCGGTTAGCTTGGTCGCGGCTCAAAGGCAGGTCGATATTAAATTTGTCTTTTTTAACTTCGCCCCAAACACAGGCAGCATATTCTTTTTTTACTTTGCGTTCCTGAAACTGTTTAACCAAATTCTGGTAAGCGTATCCGTTTTTAGCTAAAACCATTACGCCGCTGGTCTCTTTATCCAATCGGTGCACTACTCCCGGCCTGAGAGGACTCACCTCGGCTAACTCTTTGCCTAAATACAATAGAGCATTGACTAAAGTTTTA
>CAZNWL010000161.1:0-2788 GCA_964577045.1 uncultured Planctomycetia bacterium
CCCAAACAAATTTAGCAGTTACTTGATTTAAGCATCTAGCAAAACCGGATATGGGGGCGGCTAAACCAGAAACTACCATGCCCAGAAGAACTTCCCGTGAAGGAAGCTTGGCCATAACCTGTAATTGCTCAACAGTCATCTTTTTGGAATCAATCTGGGCGCCTTTGATCTCAAGGATTTCATTCTCCTTGGCGAAATTAACTATAAGTTTGCAGGCTTCCACTACGTCTTTATCTGAAACTAAAACCGCGCCAGTCTCTTTTTGTTCCAAAAAGCCTTCCTGGTCCTTCCACCCTAAATCATCGAATACCCGCTTGAACAAGCTATTTTTGGTTACTAAAACTTTAGCGCCGGCTTTAGTCAAATCGTTACGCAACCGGTTAAATTGAAAAGCCTGGACTTTATTGAAATTGATAAAAAAACAGCCATCGGCGCCGGTGATTTTTTCCTTCAAATCAAAAGCCATGCGTTCCTTGACTAGCTTCCCGATTTTTTTCGCCTCTTTAATCATTTTTCGAACCTATATTTTTTGCCTGCACATCGATTCTCAGCGAAGGGCTCATCGTGGTAGAAACATAAAAACTTTTTAAAAAATCGCCTTTTAAACTTTGCGGCCGGACGCTAACCAAAGCATCGATAAAAGCCGAGATATTTTCGACCAATGCCTTTTCTGCGAAAGAAATCTTGCCTACGCCGACGTGGATACAGCCTAACTTATCTACCCGGAAATCAATTTTCCCGCGCTTGGCTTCAGCTACTGCATAGGCTACATTTTCCGTAACCGTGCCGGTTTTTGGAGAGGGCATCAGGCCACGGGGACCCAAAAATTTTCCCAGTTTACTCACCGAACGCATCATAGATGGAGTAGAAATACAACAGCCGAAATCAGTCCAGCCTTCATTCAAAATCTTATTGATAACCTCTTCTGAACCGATATAGTCGGCTCCGGCGGCTTTGGCGTCCTTCTCTTTTTCCGGCTCACAGAAAACTAAAACTTTTACGGTCTTACCCGTCCCGTGCGGCAAAACTACCGAACCCCTGACCATCTGGTCCGAAAGCTTGGGGTCAATGCCGAGCTTGCCGCTAATCTCGACAGTCTCGTCGAATTTCTTATGCGGCATGCTTTTTAATATCTCTACCGCCTCTTTGAGAGGGTAAACCTCGTTCTTGACCAATTTTTTCGCCGCTAAATAGTTTTTACCGTGTTTCATCTTTGCCTCAAACCACCTTTATTCCGCAACTTCTGGCTGTGCCTTCCACAATCCGCACCGCAGCTTCTAAATCAGACGTATTTAAATCCGGCAGCTTTTCTTTGGCAATTTCTAAAACCTGGGCTTTGGTTACCTGGCCGATGATTTCTTTACCGGCCTGGGAACTGGCTTTAGCCAAATTAGCTGCGCGCTTTAATAAAAACGAAACCGGGGGAGTCTTAGTTATGAAATCATAAGACTTGTCTTCGTAGACATTGATAATCACCGGAAGGATTACGCCTTCTTTCTGTTTAGTCGCATCGTTAAAAGCCTTGCAGAATAGTCCCGGATTTATCCCGTGCTGGCCCAGCGCCGGACCTACCGGCGGCATTGCTGTGGCTTGGCCGGCGGGAATCTGCAATTTTATCTGGGTTACCGGTTTTTTCTTTTTCTTTTTAGCCATATTAAATCTTCTCCACTTGCCAAAATTCAAGTTCAACCGGGGTGGTCCGGCCGAAAATCGAAGCGCTCACCTTTAACTTGCCTTTATCCGGATAAACTTCTTCGACCATACCGGTGAAATTTATAAAAGGACCTTCCACTACCCGCACATTCTCGCCTTTCTCAAAACTTACCTTGGGGGCGGGTTTAGCTTTGCTTTCTTCTGCCTTAGCAAAAATTCTATCGACTTCTTCTTGAGATATGGGCGAGGGTTTGCGGCGGGGCCCGATAAAAGCGGTAATACCGGGTGTTTTTCTAACAAATAGCCAGGAATCGTCATCCATTTCCATATGGATGAGGATATAACCGGGGAAGAATTTACGCTCCAGGACGCGTTTCTTACCCAACTTGACTTCGGTAATCTGTTCTTTGGGGATAATCACCTTATCGATTGCTTCCTGAAAGTTATGAGCCTTAATCCGCGCCTCCAGGTTATTCCTAGCTTGCTCTTCGGCGCCTGAAAGCGTATGCAAAATATACCACTGTTTCATTTCAAAATTTGCCGGATTAAATTAGACAATCCTAAGTCAACTGCAAAAATATAAACCGTTAAGATAACCGATGCCGCTACTACTATCCACGCCGCAGCAATCAATTCTTCGCGGCTCGACCAATTTACTTTCTTCAGTTCCTCTTTTACTTCCCGGAAAAACTGGGGTATCTTTTTTAATTTATCAATCATCTGCCTCTTTCTTTACACCTGTGTTTAAACAGGCGAGGCAGGAGTTGAACCTGCAACCCCCGGTTTTGGAGACCGGTGCTCTAGCCAATTGAGCTACTCGCCTTTTAAGGCTTAGCCTCTTTATGTTCAGTATGCTTACGGTCAAAAGAGCAATATTTCTTAACCGTAATCTTTTCCGGATGTTTACGTTTATTTTTAGTCAGGTAATAATTTTTTTTCTTGCAGACGCTGCAAGCTAAAGCGATTAATTCTCTCATAGTATTAAAATAATAAAAAAGCGAAGAGCTTAAAAAATCCCCGCCCCACTTTTGTGGTTTTTCAAAAATCCCGATTGTCTATTTTAAGCCCACGACCAGAATCGAACCGGTGACCTCTTCCTTACCAAGGAAGTGCTCTACCGACTGAGCTACGTGGG
>CAZNWL010000162.1:0-2776 GCA_964577045.1 uncultured Planctomycetia bacterium
GTAATAAACCAAATCCAGCTGCCGGCTTTGCGGTTCGCGGTTAAAAACACAGCTTATCAATTTGGTTACTTTATTTATTTTACCTTCGGCATTTAAGCGAAAGTTACTGGACTTAAAAACGAAAAGCCCGGATAGAGAATTTAAACGCAAGAGCTCGCTATTATTTTGAGCCAAAAGCTTAACTTCATCGATGTTGTTAAAATGATTATCGTCAGCTGTTGCCTCTTTACCGTCAGGCCCACGGCGGTATCTAAGTATATTCTCTAATAAAATCGCAAAACTTCCGTTATTATCGTCAATTAAAGCCGTTAATACTTTTTGGGAAGCAGTGTTGATATTAACCTTGCCCTGGCTGTACACAGTTAGGTAATTTGAAATTTCCCGAAATAATTCCGGGGTCACCCCTTTGACTAATAGAAGCTCCTCTACGCTTTGAAAGTCGCTATCCTTACACTCATAAGGATTGTCTAAAAAAGAGTATTGGCTGTCTTCGGCGCCGCCGGGTAAGCTGGCTATTGAATCAACATCCTGCCAATCAATTATAGCATTAACTATTTCCTGATTAAGCTTATCAGAAAGCCTAAGCAAGATATTGCTATATTCCTCTTTACTTATGCCCAGTTTGCTCAAGTTAAGGTTGATTTTTCTTTCCTCATCTAACGGCCCATAAACAACCGAATTCTCCCCCACAGGCCGGTTATCTATTTTATAATACAACGAAAAACTGCCCTGGCCGATTTTTTGGCTGAAAACATCCCCGGGTAACTCCTGATTTAACTGGATACCACATTCATAGAAGCTGTCGTAGAAATTATAATCCTGCAACAAATATTTCTTGGCTTTGACAATTGCGGCTTTAGCCAGATAACGGGCACGCAAACTGTCCTGATTATAGCTAGACAACCTCGCTTCTAACGATGAACGAAAACACAAACCCAGAGCTATTAGAGAAACTATGCTTACAATCCAAAGCGAAACTATTAATATCGATGCCTTATTAGATTTAACCATATTTTAGCTGCTGATCCTTGCTCCTAGCTGTCCTAAAGGGATAAAAACGGTTTTGGTGAAAGTTTCCGGATGCTCGAAGCCTTCCCTGCGAAGGCTAAGCCTGATTTTTACTCCTTTAGGGATATTAGGTTTTTGGCTGGGTTTAGTCCAACTTTTCAACCACTGGTATTCACTGCCGAAACTCAAACTTTGATAACAATATTCAAAGTTTAATTCTTCAACTCCCTCCAGAAAAACATAGGCTTGGGCTTTTTCCTCATTAAAACCTTCTTTTAGACCGGCGCACTGCCGGACTAACTTACCGTTATCTAAAGAATATTTCAACTTAGCCAGCTGTCTATCCATTGCTGCCTCGCCGAAAACATCAATAATTGCCGGAAAAACTATCTGGCTGGCTTGCCAATCCGTCTCTAGATAAGGCTCGTAATCCACGGCATTGGTTAAATCCCGGGCAATCGTATCAAAAAACATACGCAGTTTTTGGTTTTGCGCAATTACGGCATTGCCTTGCGCATAAAATCTAATTCCGGTACGTAAAGTAGAATAAATACCAGCAGCGATTACTGAAAAAACAGCAAAAGCAATTAAAAGCTCGATAAGAGTGAAAGTGCGGCGTTTATTTTCCATTATGGAAGGTTTTTAATATAAGTTACCGCTGAAAAATTTTCCGGGTTTCTGGTTTCCTGCCGGAAAACTTCCAAAGTTACCAAATTTAATCTGCTGTCATCGAAGTTTTGCGCAGTTATTTTCCAGCCGTAACCCTGGCCGGGAAAATCTCCTGAATCCTCACCCTGCCTGATTTCTTCCTTATCCTCCAGTTCCCACATTTTTTCTTCCCATAAAAGAGTTGCCTTAAGAGAAGCTGTGGCGCGTTTGAGCGAATTCTTTGAAACTCCGTATGCGCGGCCTACAAACAAAAATATCGTGGCTATAATAGCTACCGCTACTATGAGCTCCAGTAAAAGCACTCCCTCTCGGCGATTATTTGCCTGCATTAATTTACTGCCTTGATTTCAACCTGACTGCCGAGACTTTTGAAATTAATCAGCCGGGATTCTCCATTAACCGCGCTTATCTTCACCTGTTTTTCCGGCTGCAGGCGGCCGTCAGGATAAAAAAATAGTTCTACCAACTCATTACCAACAGCAAAACTAATCCCCCGGGGTAAAGAAAAACTCTCTCCATAACTTCCTTTGACCTTTTGATAGCTTGCCCCTGGGTTAAGAAGGTCTGAACGGCTTAGCCAAAACTTTCCGGTCTGCGCATCAAGGCTTAACTTGTAACTGGCCCTTTCTACAATCGCCATTTCCTGGGCATAGTTAGCCAGTTTGGCAATATTAAAACAGGCATCTTTGAGCTCAAGCGACGTAAAGCTGTTCCTAAAAACCGGGCTGGATAAGCCGGCTATAATTGCTACTAAAAGAATTACCAGGATTAACTCAATCAAAACAAAACTACTTCTGGCTCTCTTGCTCCCAGTTAACAATATCATCTCCTCCGCCTTCCTGCCCGTCGCGGCCTAAAGAATATAAATCATAATCAAGGCCATGGCCTGAAGGGCATTTATATTGATACGGCCGGCCCCAGGGGTCTTTGGGTTTTTTATCCAGATAACGCCCCCGCCAGTTGACCGCGCTTGCCGGCTTAACTGAAAGGGCATTCAAACCTTCTTCGGTGGTCGGATAAACGCCATTGTCGAGTTCATACATATCCAAAGCAGCTTTTATGTTCATAGAAATATCGCCTCTCGTAGCAACTATGCGGG
>CAZNWL010000163.1:0-2765 GCA_964577045.1 uncultured Planctomycetia bacterium
CCCTATCATTGATCTGCCTTGAGAATAAAAAGCTAACATGCTGAAAGAAATTTCAATATCGTCTTTGCCGGACCGGTTATTTACTACGCAATGAATTTCTTTCGGCTCTTCTCCAAAAAATAACCTTCCGCAGCTTACTGCATACGGCCCTAAATCATAGAGTGCACCTCCGCCTAAAGATTTCTTATAGCGGAAATTATCTGGAGATAAAGGGGGAAAAGAAAAGGTTGCAGTAAGGCGAAGCGGCCCTGTGTTTTGTTTAGAAAAAACCTGCTTAATCATCTCTATCTGCGGATGAAAAGCGTATACTGTGGCTTCGGCTAAACATAACTTACTTTTTTTGGCTAAAGCAACCAGTTTTTCCGCTTCCTTTAAATCGCCAAAAGCCGGCTTATCAACAATTACATGGCGCCCCCGCAAAAGGGCCTGCTCGGCCCAGCGTGCATGCAGGCTGTTTACGGTAGAAATATAAACTATATCCGCCGAGCTTTTTGATATAGCCTGCTCATAATCATTAAAAACCTCTCCCTCTAATTTTTGAGGCAAGGAAACTCTGGCGGCTGAACTGAAAGAAGCAATGCCTAAATAAGAAAAATCCGCTAGAGTTTGGATTGCCGGCATTATCCTTTTTTTTACAATTTCTGAATAACCTAAAATCAATAACCGCATAATTTAAGAAAAGTTTAAAGTTGATAAAAGGCTTCTCGCCTCTACATTTACGCAGCTAGAATTAACCGCTAATTGCAAAAGTTGAGGCAGGCTCACCCAGGTGTAATTTTGAGGCGTATCTATTTTCGTATCAGTCTCTACCTCAACCACCATATACCGGTTTTGGGAATGGTAAAACCTGCCGCCCTCTTCAGAAAGTAAAACCGATAACTTTACCTGCTCAGGCTTGGGCCGGATGAGAAACTCTCCAAAATACGGCAAAGCATCGGTTTTAAGATTCGCCTCCCATTCGGAAAAACAAACAGTAGGCGCCAATTCCAGCTTATCCATGTAGCCGGCTTCAAGTTTAGCTTGGGCCAAAAGATACCAAGTCCCGCCTATTTTTTTGGCTAAAAATCCTGCCAAACCAATTCCTGCTTGTTTCAATAAAGGTTGAGTCCAATTTTCTACTTCGCGGGTCTCCGCCTCTACCGCTACGGCAATAATGGAAAAATATTTTCCTAATTTATGGATAACTTCTTTATCGGTAATCTGCCAGTCTTTAACTTTATTCAAGCTAATTTTCTCCACCTTAAGCTTATATTTTTCCTTAAGGCTATCCAACCACTGTAATATTTCTGGACTATCACTAAAGTTGCCTTCGAACTCCAGAGTTTCTGCGGCGGAAAGCACTGACCTGGCATCCATATTCACAAAGTTATCCACTTTAAACAGTTCTTTGATTTGGCCAAGAGTCAGCCAATAATAGTTTGCGGGAATATCTATATCTTCTTCTATTTCTACAATCATATTCCGGTTACGTTTATGCAGAAACCTTGCTCCCTGCTCTGACTGTAACCGGTCTACTAAAACCCGGGATTTAGCTTTATCTAAAAAGAACTCTAAAAACATAGGTAGTTTGCCTTTGTGCACCTGGGTGTAATTACTTTTAGTGGCTTGGACTGTCGGCGAAAGTTGTAAAACATTGATATTCCCCGGTTCAAATTTAGCCTGTATCAAAAAATACCTCTTACCTCTAAATTTCTTAGTGATAATGCCTAAAATACCTACTTCCGGCTGGTTAATAATCGGCTGGTCCCAGGACTTAACATTCCCAAAATCAGTATAAACTCTTAAACCTTCAATGCGAAAGAACTTCCCTGAAGAATGGAACAAATTTCCCGTTTCTTTTTCGAAATACCAGTTATCCAACTGGCTGAAGGGAATTTGCTCAACCGTAAAGCGGGTCCTTTTCTTTATCCTTTCAAATTCCAACAGCAAACTTTTGTTATCAATAAAAGTATCGGTTTTCATTTCTTATCCACTGCTTCTAGATATCCTTCCCAGTTACGGATTGATTTTTTAATATCGTAATGGGTGCTGGAAATTACCAAACAAACCGCATCCGGCGAGCAGTTCTTGATTTCAATAAAAAGCATTCTGGGAATATATAAACCTTTTTTTGGGTCATTCATCTTATAGCTCTTCTTAACTGTACCGTCTGAGATAGATAAATCAAAAGAACCGCAAACCGCTACCACTACCTGATCAGTTTCCCTGTGGGCGTGCCCTCCCCGGTCAGTAGCGATATCATAAACATAAAAAATCCTTTTAATCTCAAACGGAATCTCGCGCCCGCTTTCAGCTGCAGTCAAAATACCCCGTTTATCAATATTTGAAGTAAACTCTATCCAGCGGACTTTTTCTAAATTTTTTCCTGGCATATGATATCCCGGATAATAAATTGTGGTTTAGAGTTATGGCTTAACAATAAATGCCCGAGGTATTCGCCTAATAGCCCCAGGATTAAAAGCTGTACGCCTGAAAAAACCATAACCACAATAATCAAAGTGGGCCAGCCTAAAGGGATCTGGGGGTTGAGGAATTTTTCAACTATCGTGTAAGCGCTAAAAATAAAGCCTAAACAGCTGAAAACCAGCCCCAGAAAAAAGCTTATCCTTAAAGGCACTATGGAAAAATTTACGAACATATTCAGCCACAGCCGGATAAGTTTCTTTAAATTATATCCTGAACGCCCTTCTTCACGCTTATGATGTTCTATCTTCACGCTGCCGATTTTATTTGTGCAACGCAAGGCTAACCCGTCAATATAGGGA
>CAZNWL010000164.1:0-2745 GCA_964577045.1 uncultured Planctomycetia bacterium
AACTTGCGCAGAAAGTAAAGATTGAAAGTTTTTTATTGACTTACGAAAATAACCCTTGGGAAAAGATGTGCACTTTGGCAATGCGGGAAGTTTCGCCCGGCACAAAAATTATTTGGTATCAGAACACAGTTATTCCCCAGGCGGCAGCAAGCATGTTTATGAGCAAAACAGAGGAAGAGAAAGCGCCTTTGCCTGACTTAGTTTTAACTTTAGGCGGGGTTACAAAACATATAATGGAAAAATATGGAGATTATGGGAAGCTGAAATTAGAACCTTCCTGTGGCTTAAAGTTTGAATATCTTTACCGGGCCGAAATCTATCCGCGTAAACGCGAAGGGAATATCCTCATAACTTTAGAGGGTATTTTTGAAAGTTATAAAGTGCTCAATTATGTATTAAGAGATTTAAGAAATAAGCCGGAGCATAAGCTTAAAGTAAGGACGCACCCGATTCTTCCCTTTGAAGCTTTTAAACATAAATTAGGCTATGACTTCAAAGAGATAGGCAATTTTACCATTTCTAAAAATTCTTCTTTAAAAGACGATATCCAATGGGCGGATTTAGTAGTTTACTGGGGAAGCATTGCGGCTTTAGAAGCTTTGGGTATGGGCAAACCGGTTATTCATTTTGATCTGGGTTCAGCTTTAAGTTTTGACCCTTTGTTTGAATGCCAAAGCTTGCATTGGACAGCCAACCGGTCCGCTAATTTGGAAGAAATAATAGAGCAAATTTACTCCTTAAGCAACGAAGAATTCATAAGGCAGCAAAAGGAGGCGAGAAGCTATCTTCAGGGGTATTTTTATCCGGTGGAGGAGAAAAGTTTGATTAAGTTCCTTAATTGACTCAATTAAGGAAAAGTATATAATATATAGATTTGAAATAATATATGAAAATATTGCTGTTATACCCCAATAAAGTGATGGTGCCCCGGCTTCCTTTGGGCATAGGTTATCTTTCGGCTTATCTTAAAGCCAAAGGCCACCAAGTCAGGTGTTTTGATACCACTTTTATGAAGTGCAGCGATACCAAGGGTGACGATGATTTAAGGGCGGCGTCTTTACAAGTAGTTAATCCTGAAACTAAGAAAGCCCAACCTAAAGAGGAAGGCGTAGATGTATTTAGCCTGCTTGAACGCGAAGTCAGTTCATTCCAGCCCGGCCTCGTGGGTTTGAGCGTAGCTGACCCCAACTATCTTTTCGGCTTGCAAATGCTTAAGTTTATAAAAAATAAATTTAAAGATGTTTTAACTATTGCCGGCGGCCCTACCCCGACATTTTCCCCCGAAGAGGTGATTACAGAAGATTGTTTAGATATGCTTTGTATCGGCGAAGGCGAACAGGCGATGCTTGAGCTTTGCGATAGGATAGAAAACCGCCAGGATTTAAGAAATATCAGAAATATCTGGGTTAAAGAAAAAGGGCAGGTTTATAAAAATGAGGTCAGGCCTTTAATCGACATTAACGAAGTTCCTGTTCCGGATTGGGACGATTTTGATGGCCGGCACCTGGATAGGCCATTGGGCGGCAAGATGTATCGGATGGGAACTTTCATCGTTACCCGCCTTTGCCTCTTCCGCTGTAAATACTGCGCTAATTTCGCCCTTAATGAAATCTATAAAAATAAAGGGAGTTTTTACCGGATTAGGCGGCCGGATGCGGCAGTGAGAGAACTAAAGTTTTTTAAAGAAAAATATAAGCTGAATTTTTTGATGTTTGTTGACGATATTTTCCCTCTGCATAAGCCGGAATTTGTGGATGAGTTCTGCCGGATTTTTAAAAAAGAAATAAACCTGCCTTTCTCTATGAATCTTCACCCTAATTTTATTACTGAAGAGCCGTTTGCTAAATTAGTTGGCGCCGGAATGCGTAATATTTGTATTGGTCTGGAATCAGGCAATATGCGGATAAGAAAAGATGTACTGGGAAGAAATTATCAGAACGAGCAAGTGGTAAAGGTCTTTAACCTTGCGCATAAATACCGTATCCGTTCTTCATCGTTTAATATGATCGGCCTGCCTTATGAAACCCGTAGGAATATATTTGAAACTATAGAACTTAACCGTAAAGCTAATCCCGCTTCAGCCACTCTTACTTTTTTCCATCCTTATCGGGGTACGGAGTTAAGGGGTTTATGCATCCAGGAGAGTCTTTTTGACCCGGCTAAAGATAAAGAAGAAGAAAACGTCTATAGGGTAGAGTCTCATCTTAAGCTTCCGCAGATTTCCAAAGAAGAGCTAAAGGGTTTATTTCAGACTTTCCAGCTTTATTTTAAACTGCCCAAGGCTTTTTATCCTTTTATCCGCATAGCTGAAGGAAATTCGGTTTTGGCTAAGAAGGTTATGGATTTGCTTAAGAAAATATTTTATAAGCTTACGGCTAAAGAGATGATTTGGGATTTTTCCAAAGATTTTAAGGAGAATAACTAATGCGCATACTCGGCATAATTTTTGGCTTGGAATCATCAGCGGCTTTGGTAGAAGACGGAAAAATTCTTGGCGCTGTTGAAGAAGAGAAACTTTCCCGGATTAAAGGCGACCGGACATTCCCTAAGAAAGCCATTGACTATATAATTAAGGCCCACAATTTTTCGGCTCACGATATAGATATAGTTGCGGTTGGCTGTAAAAATTTAGCCGAGTTTTCCTATAACTACCGCCTACTTAACAGTTATTTCGGGAAAAATAACCTTTGGCACAGCCTGAAAGGTTTATTCTATGACGGAATAAAAAGGCTTTTCCCCTATAAG
>CAZNWL010000165.1:0-2709 GCA_964577045.1 uncultured Planctomycetia bacterium
CGGCAACCCTGATCCTAGATATGCCGATAAAACTACCTATCCAAAACTTGTCGTGGGAACGGTTGTTTACAGCGGAGCTTATCCGCAAGGATGGCAGGCGAAGTTGCATCCGGGCGAAGAAGGCATGGCTTTTACCCAAGTAGTAAATAGGTCAGATCCTTTCACGGTAAGAGTCAAACCCATGCTCTATGAGCTTTCCCGGATGAATGATAACTTAAAGCGCCTGGTGCAGGGCCTCTCGGTTGAAGAAATAACCGTTCCTGAATTTAGGGCGGAAGCAAAGAAAATCAAGCCGGATAAGAGCCGCGAGATACCTGAAAGCGAAAAGAGAAAAGCGATTGAAACAAAAGAAGCCGTAGAAATTTCCCGCCGGCAAGAAGTTATGGATTACTCTAAAAATAATCCTAAAGAATCCTTGGTCGTTTTACTGACTAAAGGCAGCCATGGTTTTGACCTTGCGGCTTTAGCCCGCAGTTTTGCCGGCATTGGGAGAGTTTACATTGGCGACACCAATAAACATCCGCAGCTAGCCGCTGACTTTGAGGCGAAAAATATCAAAGAGGGGCTTTTTGAGGTAAGAGTAATTCAAGGCGAAAAAATTATTTCTCAACTTAACATTGAAAGCGGATGGAAAGTAAATGAAAAAGGAAGTTTTGTAATGCGCGAGCAGGTTTTAACTGAACGTGGTTTTGTTACCACAGGACTCTATATCTTCGATGCTGATAATTCAGGCTATATGCATTTAGAGATGATGAGTTTATATGGTGAACTGGGATGGGTAGCGGTATATGGTAACTTTCCCCAATATCGCCGTGCTGGTGGAAAATATCAAGTGTATCTTTTCCAATCAGAAGTGGACGTTAGTAAAAAAACTATTACCATTGATCGAGATACAACTCGTCACGGTGTTCAATCCCCTTTAACCTGGGCAACAGTAATCAAACGTTTAATTGGCCCGATTGTGACTCTGAAAGGCCTGGCCGCTAAAGATATGGAGGATGGATTATTAGATTTGATTCACGAAGGCCGGGAACATCCTCAACCCAAGCAAAGAGGCAGTTACCCTGCTCATCAACGCGAACTACACGCTAATTGGTTGGACGCTGAATTAAGAAGGCAAACCGGAATGGTTTATTGGGAAGTGGGTTTGCCTTCCCCGATTCAAGCCCTGGCGGTAATTACTAGAACCGGCCCCAGAGGCCAGGTAATGTTTATTTCTACGGCCCGCACCGATGCCAACTTGCAGGGAGACCTTTTAGGCAACTATGATATAAGGTTCACTCCCAGCGGAAGAGTGCAGTTTAACCTTAAAGGAAAGCTGGTAGAAATGCCTTCAGTGAATCATTTGATATGGGCTTTGGGAAATATTGATTTTTCAGCGGCAGAAATAATCGGAGAAATAGGAATAGAGGTAATGGCCGTAAAAATACCCTGGTATGGCGAAAATTTGACTTTCTTGGGCGAAAAACTGGTTTCCAAGGGCGAATTAGTTGACTTGGTAATACTTTTTGACCAGGACAAAGGCCAAGTGGCGGTTAAAACATTAACCGGCGTTAAACCGCCGAGAGGAGGCCAGGCAAGGCTGGCATATAAAGAGAAGTTTAACGATTTGGTTATCCGCGAAGGAGCCAGCTCTAAATACCTTTACGGCGAGGTGCCTTTGGATGAGCTTACTTTCGAGAGAGTCGGTATTAATACTTACCGCGTACCAGCCGAAGCAGATCCGGCTTTGCCGGGTTTAAATAAGATAAGGGATGTGAAAATTGACAACGCCGCGGATATAGTTAAGTTGGCTGAAGCTCTTTTGACTAAGAAAGGGGTTCAAGGAACTGATACCGGGTTACGCATTGCCACCAAAGGCAGATACTCCTTGATTGTGCGTCTGGATAGGCATACCGGAAATCCGATTGAGGGAGCTGTGGAAAGGTCTATAGAAGCTTTGAGAGTAGGCTCGCGCTTACTGGGTGGCATTAAATCGCAGAATACTTTCGCCTTTACCGAAGAAATCGATGCCCGCGCCGGCGGAAGAGTTGATGTAGCCAGAGTCATCACCGAAAAAACCGACGACAATCGGTTTGGGCTTCATATAGTAGAAGATGTAACCCTCGAACAGATTATCAAAGCCTTTACTGCAACGGGAAGCCTTTCTGGGATTAACGGTATAGACAGCGGATTAAGGGCTTTACAGAAAGAAGTAGAAGTGAACGGACAAAAAGTAACCCGCAGTTTATTCTTACGCATTGATTTAAGCACTAATAAGTTAGTTTGCGGCACAGTGCAAACCGAAGACCCCCGCACTAGAAGGCTGCGGCCGGAAAGTTTGGAGAAGAAAGCTAAGGGCCAGCCGCTTACCGATGACGACTATTACTGGTTTGTCCGCGGCGCTAAAGATTACATGCCTTTTGACTTTGAAGGGCCGGGACTTACAGATCTCACAGATTCAGGCCGGATAATCCTTATCGGCAGAGAAGACCCGAATCTATCCGGACTCTGGTATGTGGTGGATGCTGAAACTAAAAAGATAGTTGAAGCTTTCAAGAGAGACGGCTCTCTGGATAATCTTAACGGTACGGAATCCGGCTTTAGGGCTTATCAGTTTAAAATAACTTTAAGAGACGCTAAAGGAAAACCAGTGTTAGACGAGAATAAACAGGAAGTAAAAGTAACTCACACCTTGCTTTTCAGGTTCGCCTTGAATAAAGACTGTCT
>CAZNWL010000166.1:0-2690 GCA_964577045.1 uncultured Planctomycetia bacterium
GGTTGAGCATAATCCAGAAGAGATATGGGAAAGCGTTGATCATTCCCTCCAAAAAGTACTCACACTCATCCCGCAAACAAACATTGTAGCTATCGGGATTACCAATCAGCGTGAGACTACGGTGATCTGGGATAAAGATACGGGCAGACCTGTTTATAATGCCATTGTTTGGCAATGCCGGCGTACTGCGGACCGTTGTAATGCGCTTAAAAATAAAAAAGGCGAGGCGGAATTCTTTAGGAAACGCACGGGCCTTCCCATTGACGCGTATTTTTCCGCAACAAAAATTGAATGGATCCTTAAGAATGTCCCGGGCGCAGAAGCTAAAGCAAAGAAAGGAAGATTGCTTTTTGGTACAACCGATACCTGGGTATTGTGGAAGCTGACTGGCGGCAGGTCGCATGCTACGGATTTTACCAATGCTTCGCGTACCATGCTTTTTAATATCGAAAAACTAAAATGGGACGAGCAAATACTGAAAAAATTCGGGATTCCTAAACAAATTTTGCCTGAAGTTAGAAAATCTTCCGGTATTTTTGGTAAGACCGTAAAAATAGGGAGGTTAAAAGCAGGTATCCCCATCGCCGGAATCGCCGGGGACCAGCAAGCAGCGCTTTTTGGCCAGGCGTGTTTCTCACCCGGAGAAATAAAAAATACCTATGGCACAGGTTGTTTTATTCTTCTAAATACAGGTAGAAAAAAGCCGGTTTCAAAGTATGGATTGATCACAACCCTTGCTTGTGGGCCAAGAGCAGAGCCCGTGTATGCCCTTGAAGGTGCAGTTTTTATTGCCGGAGCGGCGATTCAATGGTTGCGTGATGGTTTGAAAATTCTAAAATCCGCATCCCTTTCGGAAAAAATGGCAACTTCGTTAAAAGATAATGCAGGAGTTTATTTTGTTCCAGCTTTGGTAGGATTGGGTGCGCCGTATTGGAAGCCGGATGCCCGGGGCGCTATTTTTGGGATTACCAGAGGAACAAATGCGAATCATTTAGCCAGGGCAGCACTTGAGGCGATGTGTTATCAAACCAAAGATGTACTTTTAGCCATGCAGAAAGATTCAGGGTTAACAATAAAAAGCCTAAAAATAGATGGCGGTGCAGCGGCGAATAATTTTTTGTGCCAGTTTCAGTCAGATATTTTGCAAGTTAAGTTAATTAAGCCCTGTGTTATCGAAATCACATCTTTGGGGGCCGCGTTTCTTGCCGGGCTTGCGCTTGGATATTGGAAGAATACCGGAGAAATCAAACGCTGTTGGGAAAAAGATAAAGTGTTTAGTCCAAAGATGCCGAAAACAAAAGCAGAAAGTTTCTATCAAGGTTGGATTGAGGCGGTTAAAAGAACAATACTGTAAAGAAAATTAGGGACACGTCCGAATTTTAGGGACAATCTCTTCTCCGTAGAAAATAAATTCGGACGTGTCCCTAATTTAAAGATATGAAAACATACGACGCTATCATAATTGGTGCAGGTGTAGTGGGTGCGGCAATCGCCAGAGAGCTTTCGCGATATAAATTGGATATTGCTGTGCTTGAAAAACAACAAGAGTATGGTTTTGGGGTTTCCAAATCCAATTCCGGGATCATTCATCCTGGCACGCAAAACAAGCCGGGCCTACTTAAATCAAAACTCTGCGTGCAGGGCAATATTCTGATACGAAAAGTTTCCCGCGAGTTAGGCGTTGATTTTAAGGAAGTTGGCGAATTGATTGTGGCTTTTAACCAGGATGATGTTCTTCGCCTTCTGGAATTGAAAAAAGAAGCCGAAGTTCTTGGCGTTCCCAAATTAAGGATCGTGGATAGTAAATGGTTACAAGATAACGAGCCGAATCTTTCACGAGAAGCAGCGGCGGCACTTTATGCCCCTACAGCAGGAGTTTTAAGCCCTTATCGTCTTACCTATGATCTTTGTGAAAATGCGATTAAGAATGGGGTTGAGATTTATACGGATAGCGAAGTAAAAAATATAACCAAGACAGGCGAGCATTTTGAAGTGAATGCTGCAAACAATACCTTTGGCTGCCGTTATGTTATTAATGCTGCAGGATTATTTGCGGATGAGGTTTCGAATATGGTGGGGGTAAATGATTTTAAAATAACTCCGCGTAAAGGCGAAGAATTTATTCTGGATAAAAAACGCGAGCATATTACCAATCACCTGCTTTTTCCTTTACCGACAAAAACTTCAAAAGGCATACTGGTGATAAAAACTTCAGATGGCAATCCCATGGTCGGACCAACTGCCGAGGATGTTTCGGATAAAACCGATCTTTCCACAACAGACCAGGGCTTAAAAAAAGTGTTGGCAGGCGTGCAGAGAATGATACCCTCGATAAGCGAGAATGATATTATTTCTTATTTTGCGGGCCTGCGTCCTGCTGCGGGCGATGATTTTATTATCCGGCATGAAAATAAAGTGCCCGGGTTCATAAACGTTGCCGGAATTCAGTCTCCCGGGTTGACTGCTGCGCCGGCAATCGCAGTCTTGGTATCGAATATCCTAAAAAGAAACGGCCTGGTAATGAAAAAAAAGTTTATATTCCATGCGCATCGTAAGGCAACAACGCATCTTTTTGCCATTCCGTTTTCCAAAACCAAGCAAATCGTAAAAAATAATCCGGGTTACGGGGATATTGTTTGTAGATGTGAGATGGTTTCTGCTCAAGAGGTGCGTGACGCAATATCTAGAGG
>CAZNWL010000167.1:0-2688 GCA_964577045.1 uncultured Planctomycetia bacterium
ATACGGGAGCGCCGGCCAAGGCGCGGCGCCTAAAGTTCATTGAATCTTAAAGAACGAATAAAGCGTATTGTAAAGCCGAAGCATAAGGCCAGCCGAAAGTCCGGATAAAGACTTTGGGGGCAAAAAATTTGCAACTCTTTTTAGATTCTTGGTTTGGCATTTTTGTTTTTCCTCAAAAAATAAAAAATTAAAGGGGGCAAAAAATTCAAAAGAAAAAACTTTTTGTGGGCGATTTTGAAAAGAAAGACATTGATGAAGATAGGTGTGGTCATTTCTAGTAATGATGCTGAAACTTGTTGGAATGCTTTGCGGTATGCTAATTTCTGTTTAGGTCAGAAAGATGAAGTTAATATATTTTTTATGGGCAAAGGCGTTGAGTATCAAAAAATCAGCACAGAAAAATTCAATACAGTTGAGCAGGCTGAAAAGTTTATGCAGGCAGGCGGTAAAATTTACGCCTGCGGGAGTTGCATTAAATCAAGAGAACAAGAAGATTCCCAAATGTGTCCCATTTCGACCATGAAAGATATGTATGATATCGTCAAAGAAAGTGATAAAGTAGTTACTTTTTAGGAGATTTAGATGAGCGGTGCTATTGATGTAAATGGTTTGACAAAAAGGTTTGAAAATATGACAGCCGTTGACAATATCAATTTTTCTGTCAATAGTGGTGAAGTATTTGGATTCCTTGGTCCTAACGGAGCAGGCAAAACCACAACCATAAGGATGCTTACCGGACTTTCTAAACCTTCAAATGGGAAGGCATCAATTTTAAATTACGATGTCCAGTCCGAAATTAGTAAGATTAAAAAGCGGGTCGGTGTTGTACCTGAAGCCTCTAACCTTTACGATGAATTATCCGGGCTCGATAATCTTATCTTTATGGCTCAGCTTTTTGGCGTGGCTCGGGATGAGAGGGTCAAGCGGGCAGAAGAACTTTTGAAAACCTTTGGCCTTTTTGATCGGAAAAATGATTTTTTCAGGAAATACTCCCGAGGTATGAAACGGGCTCTAACCATAGCCGCAGCTTTAGTCCATAAACCTGATATTTTATTCCTCGATGAACCCACAGTGGGTTTAGATGTCGTTGCCGCCCGCTCATTACGGAATTTAATAAAAAATCTGTATAAGCAAGGCGTAACTATTTTTCTCACTACGCATTATCTGGAGGAGGCGGATTTATTGTGTGACCGAGTCGCAATCATCGTTAAAGGGAAGATTATAAGGATTGATACTCCCAAGGCGTTAAAAGAGTCTTCAGAAACGGGCACTCTTGAAGATGCGTTTATCAAGATTACAGGTTTAAGCCCGACTGTAATGGTTATGGAAAAAGGCGGTGGGTATAATGTGGCGCGATAATCTGCGGGCAATTTATTATATCGCACTGAAAGATATGAAGACTTATTATCTTAAGCCGCCCGCGGTCAGCTGGGGGATTGTTTTTCCTGTTACCTGGATTTTAGCATTTTATCTGCGCATGCCTGGTGACTTCCGGGATTTGGTACCGGGATTGATTGCGATGACTATTCTTTTCAGCACTACTGCCGCGGAAGCCGTGGTTATAAATTTTGAACTCAGGCTTGGTTCATTGGAACGTCTGCTTTTAGCACCTGTAACGGCGTCGGCAGTACTTATGGGCAAAATATTGGGGGGAGCGATCTTCGGGTTTATGATGACAGCCATAGTGACGGCTGGCTCTATTTTTGTACTCGGCCTACAACCCCACGTTGGCTATATGATTGTAATTATCCTTGTTTCATGTTTCCTGTTTTCAGCACTTGGTGCCCTCTTATGTGTTATGGTAAAAGAGGTGTTTGAAGCGCAAACCCTGCTAAACCTGCCGAGGTTTATAATGATATTTCTTTGTGGTGTCGTGTATCCGATTTCAAAAATGCCTGTATGGTTGCAATACATTTCTTATGCCATGCCGCTTACCTATGCTGTGAATGGTTTACGAAGCTGTTTCATCGAGGGCGTATATTTGTTAGCTTTTAAGGATATAGCGATACTACTGGGATTTACTATTTTCTTTCTTTTTGTAGCAAAAGGATTATTTCAGAAAAAGTTTGAATGATGAAAATCGCAATCTATATCCGAGTATCAACCGAAGATCAAGCCAAAGAAGGCTATTCCCTTGAAGTACAAAGAGAATATCTTGAATCTTTTGCTAAGCGTGAAGGCCTTGAGATATTTAAGACTTATCAAGACGATGGCATAAGCGGTTATTCTACCGAGCGCCCTGCCTTGAAAGAACTCCTTAAAGACGCAAAAGAAAAGAAATTTGATTTGGTCCTGGTATATAAGATTGACAGATTCAGCAGGAATTTAAAAGACCTACTTAACCTTGTAGATGAACTATCGTCTTCCGGTATTGGGTTTAAATCTGCTACCGAGCCGTTTGATACTACCACATCAGCAGGCAAGTTAATGTTTCAGCAGTTAGGGGGTTTTGCTGAGTTTGAGCGAAACAGAATTGCAGAGAGGGTATTTCCCGGCATGGTTAAGGGTGTTCAGCAGGGCAATTGGCAGGGCGCTCGGTACGGGCCTTATGGATATAACTACAACAAAGAGAAAAAACTTTTAGAGACAAATGAAGAGGAAATAAGAGTTGTTAAGCTTATTTATACAATGTTTCTTTGTGATAAAAACATCCGCAGTATTACTGAATATCTTACGCGCAAAGGCTAC
>CAZNWL010000168.1:0-2673 GCA_964577045.1 uncultured Planctomycetia bacterium
GAGTATATACACACTTATAAATCAAGCCTAAAATAAACCAAAACAAAAATAAAACCGCCGGTAGATGAAAGTTAAACTCAACGAAACTGTGGGTAAACACCCCCAGAGTTCCTGAAAGGCCGCCAATAACAATATTCTTCACAAACAGATCGCGCCTTTTGGCAAGCTCGTTTAAAATATCCTTGAACAGCCGGTAAAGAAAATAAAAATAAGCCGAGGCGCCAATCAGCCCAAGCTCTACTATCAATTGCAGATGATCGTTATGCAGATAATAGTAATAGGCATTGCTGACAAACTGTTGATAAAAGGTAAACAAATATTGAAAATTACCCCAACCTATTCCCAAAATCGGAAAATCTCTAACTAGCCTCAAACTATCTCTATCCAGATTTAGTCTGTCAGAAAATCCACTGGCTAAAAGACTGAAACGTTCCCCCAGCGGCCCGGCGCCGGCTATAAAAACAAATATAGCCCCCAGGAAAAGAATAACCGGAAACAGCCAATAACCTTTCAGGTTAATTTTTTGAGCCTTAACTAAAAACAGCATTAAAAATAATGAAAAAGCCAAGCTAAGCGTGCCGGCCCGGGAAAGCGAAAGCAAAACACTGGCGGAAATCAGCGCGGCGATGATGCTAAAAATAAACTTCTTGGCTCTTTCTAGGCAAGACAAAGCATAGCCGATAGTTAAAGGCACAACCATGACCATATAAGCGGCAAAATGATTGCGGTTACCGAAGGTGGAAAAAGAATGGGTTATTTCTTTCTCTAAAATAAAAAACTTATTTACTATTCCGTAAAAAGACAGGGCCAGAGCGAAAAAAATAATCACCAACACCAATCTTTGACACTGCCGCCGGCTTTTAATCAGATTAAGCGTAACCAGAAAAAGCAGAAAGGAACAAACCCATCTTAGAAGCTCTTTTTTAACCGCTAAAGGATAAAAAGCCAAAGTCAGGCTGGATAAAGAGGAAGCATCTGGTGAATAGTTCCGATAGAGATTGAAGGTTTGCGGGGAAATCATTTTAACTAACTGCTGAGGCAGAGGAAAAATCTGGAATAAACCGATGCCTAACATTATCGGCCAAAGATAACTATAGGCGGGTAAAGCTATTGCCGAAGGCCGGAAAATCAGAAGCCGGCTCAGAAAGATAACTGCCAGGACCAAAATTGTCAACTGCACTACAGCTTCCGCGGGCGGAATAGCTGAAGCCAAGAAAAGCGGGGAAAAAATTATCAAAAATATAAGTATCGCTTCAAAAGATAAAGAAAAAAATTTTTCTTTTATCATTTTGCTTGCGAGGAGCGGTAGTAGTAATAAGAGCGATAATGGTGCTGGTCGATTTCAACAGCGTTTAAAATGGTGCCGATAACTTTTGTCTTCTCGCCAATAATCCTTTTAGCTGCGTTAATCTGGCTTAGTTGCGTCGAGCCGGCCCGGATAACAAAAATCAGCCCATCGCATTTATCACTCAAAAGAATAGCTTCAGAAACGCTTAATACCGGCGTGGAATCAAGGATAATCCTCTTGTAGCGCTTCTTCAGTTCTTCTAAAAACTCTTTTAGCTTCTTAGAGGTTAAAAGCTCTGTGGGGTTGGGCGCATAAGGCCCTGTCCCTATAAAAGAAAGGTTGGGGATTGAGGTAGGAATAATAACTTCGTCTAAAGAAGCTGTGCCGGTCAACAGGCTGCTTAATCCGGCTTTAGGCTCTACTTTAAAGCTTTTAACCAAGCGGCCTTTGCGCATATCTGCGTCAATCAAAAGGGTTGGTTCGTCAAGCTGGGCAAAAACTATCGCCAAGTTTGCCGAGACAAAACTTTTGCCTTCTCCGGGTATAGAGCTGGAGATTACAATCGTATTAAGAGGCTTATCTTCGGGAAAAGAAAATAAAAGCGACGTCCTGATGCTACGGAACGACTCGGTAATCATCGAGTGAGGGTCGCTATTAGAAAGAAGGGTTACTTCTTCCTCTTTTTTATTCCGGCTGGCTAAAGAAATGTACCCCAAAAAGGGCAGTTTAACATAAAACTCAACATCATCGGATGTCCTTAAAGTCGAGTCTAAACTTTCTATAAAATAACAAAGGGCTATGGCTAAAAAGATACTTACGGCAAAAGCAATAGGTATGTCCCTCAGGGGTTTCGGCCTAATCGGATTTGTCGGCTCTTCGGCTTGGTCAACCACCCTAATAGTGGGGATTGGCAGCTCTTGAGAAACGCTCAACTCTTTGGCCCGGGTAAGCAGGTCTTTGTATAGGGAATTGTAAGTATCTACTTTTCGCTTGAGGACCTGGTATTCGCCGATTTTTTCGTGAAGATCGATAGCGGTCAGAGTCTCGGCATCAAGCTGGTCTTTAATTTTTTCCAGCTGGGTGGTCAAAGCAAGCATCTTGGGGTGTTTTCCTTTATAGCGCTCTGAAATTTCGGCAATTTGTTTTTCTGTCTCTGCCTTTTCGGCTTTTAAAGTTTCTATTAACGACTCCTTGTCGGATTCTATATCGGGGATAGTGACAATCTTATTTTGTTTGACAAAGTCGCTTAAATCTTTTTCGGCCTGCTGCAGGTCTTTTAAAGTATCGGCAAGTTGTTTTTCAAGCCAGGCAACGCTGTATTGAGTGGTATCGCTTCCCCTTTCCACATCCTGGTGGATGAATTCTCTGGCCCAAGCATTAGCAAT
>CAZNWL010000169.1:0-2642 GCA_964577045.1 uncultured Planctomycetia bacterium
TCCTGGGCAGAATCTTCTCTTACCGACAGTAAAATAAAAGTGCCCATAAACCGCAAACTATCCAAAAAAGATATACCTCTTACCTATGTTTCCGGCCGCAATATTATTTTTTTAACTTATGCTTTTTCTTTAGCCGAAAGTATCGGAGCTACCAAGATATTTATCGGCGCGCATACCCGGGATTATTCCGGTTATCCTGACTGCCGGCCGCAATTTCTTTACAGTTTCCAACAAGCAGTTAATCTAGGGTTAGCATCTTCTAAGATTAAAATCGTTGCTCCTTTAATCGATAAAAATAAATCCGAAATTATCCGGTTGGGATTAAAATTAAAAGTCCCTTTCGAACATACCTGGTCATGCTATAATGGTAAATATCGGCCATGCCTTGAGTGCGACAGTTGCCGTTTCCGTCAGCAGGGTTTTGAGAAATTAGGATTAGCTGACCCTCTTTTAAAAAGGAAAAAGTTATGAAAGTAAAAGAAATGATTATAGGCGTTTTTTTATTTTCTTTCCTAATTTTTCAGGGGAATCTTTTAGCCCAGGAGATAAACCAAGTGATTGCTAAATCCAAAGAGGCGCAAAATTCGGTAACCAGCGTAAAGATAAAAGGTAAGACCATAACCGGTTCGATAGACGTTACGGACAATGAAGGTGAGATTGATTATACTAACCGGAAATTCTTTGCCGCCGAGAAAAAAGACTTGCAGCTCCTGCGGACAGTTTATGTTAAAGACGGCATAGCTTATATGTATAATGGTTTCGTTGATTCCTGGTTGAAATTCGGGCAAGATATCAATCCGGTCGGCGATGTTTTTGATAAAGAAAAAGTTTTTTCGCAATTTCCCGACAATTACGCGGAAGCCGGTTTCAGCGTAGAGTTTTTAGAAGAGGAGGCTATTGACGGCCATCCTTGCTATGTGATTGAGGGTAAAGTTATTGACTCTGAAAAAGCGGCTAAATTTGCCTATGATTTTTTAGACCGCTTCGTATCGACGCAGATAGCAGTAATGCTTAAAGAGAATAAAGAGATGCTCCAGGATTATTTAAAGACTTATATGCAGGATTCCCAATCCAGGATTTGGATAGCTAAAGACAGCTTTCTGATTTTAAAAGTTGTTTCCCGGCATAAGCAGCTGGCCGGCCCGGACGAATCAGTATCCGTCGAAAAAGAAACCTCATTCTACGATTTTAACCAGCCGGTCAATATAGAAATTCCCCAGAAAGCCTTGGAAGCAACCTTGGTTTCAGCTGAAGAGCTGGGATTAAGACCACAACCGCAGCAATGACAGGTAAAATTTCGGAGATTTTTAAAAGTATTCAGGGCGAAGGAGTTTATCAGGGGAAAAGCCAAGCATTCGTGCGCTTTTTCGGCTGTAATTTAGAATGCCGGTTTTGCGATACCAAATTGAGTTTTTTTCAGGAAGTTACCCTCAAAGATTTATTATCGCAAATCAGTTCTTTCGGCAGGTGCCATTCAATAGCACTTACCGGCGGCGAGCCTTTGTTACAGATAGATTTTTTACGAGATTTAGTTAAAAAACTAAAACAAGAAGGCCGGGTAACCTATTTAGAAAGCAATGGAACCCTGCCGAATAATTTAGCTAAGATTATTGAGTGCGTCGATATCGTGGCGATGGATTTTAAACTTCCCACCTCAACCGGCCAAAAAAGTTTCTGGGTTGAGCATAGAGAGTTTTTAGAAATAGCTAAAGCTAAAAAAGTTTTTGTTAAAGCGGTTATCGGAAAAGATACACAAATTGAGGACGTAAAAACATCAATATCTATAATTAAAGAAAAGGATAAAGCCATACCTTTTGTTCTACAGCCGGAAAACCCTTTTGAAGAGGAGTTAGAAAATAAATTGAATAATTTCAGAGAAATTGCTCAAAGAGCTTTGGCGGATGTCAGGATTATTCCTCAATTACATAAAAAAATCGGGATAAGATGAATAATAGATTAAGGAATAAAGTAGAAAGAACAGTAGCCGAGGCTAATTTTAACTTGCGGTCTGACGTTAAAAAACTGCTTAAACGGGCTTATGGGTTAGAAAAAAATAAGAAAGCTAAAGAAGCCTTAGGCTGGATTTTAGAAAATGCTAAGATTGCCAAAAAAGAAAAGCTGGCTATTTGCCAGGATACGGGATTGCCCATAGTTTTTATTGAAGCCGGTAAAAATGTTAAGTTGAGTAATTCTCTAATTAGGGAAATTGAGAAAAGGGTTGAGTCAGGATACAGGAGAAATTACTTACGGGCTTCTTTGACCGATCCCCTAGTCCGTAAAGCCTCTTATAAAGGAGTAATTTCGCATGTTGAATTTTCCGGCAGCAAAGGTTTAAAAATAACCATTTTTCCCAAAGGTTTTGGCAGCGAAAATAAATCACGGCTTAAAATGTTTAAGCCCACAGCTTCTTTAAAAGATATAGAGGAGTTTGTGGTTTCGGCAGTAAAAGAGGCTGGCCCTGAAAGTTGCCCGCCGTTTATTGTCGGAATAGGAATAGGCGGAAACTCTGATCATGCCTTGCTTTTAGCTAAAAAAGCTTTGATAGAAAGAGTAGATAAACCTAATTCCGATAAGTTGTTGAGTGATTTAGAAAAGAAGTTATTTAAAAAAATCAACTATTTGAAGATTGGCCCTATGGGTTT
>CAZNWL010000170.1:0-2633 GCA_964577045.1 uncultured Planctomycetia bacterium
ATATTCTGGAGCCGATTTATTTGGGTAAACCTACGGTTTTTGGCCCCCATATGGATAATTTTTTAGATGTGGAGGAAGTAGTTTTGGAAAAAGGCGCCGGGATAAAAGTCGCTGACCGGCAAGAACTGCTTCAGGCGCTTACACGTTTGGTTAAAGACGAGGCTTTGCGTAAGAATTTAAACAATAAATGCCAAGAAGTTTTTCAGCAGGAACGAAACAGCTTAGAGAAAAATCTGGGGATAGTTTTGCAGTCGCTAAAAAAAGCAAAAAAATAATGGTTAGCTTAAAGCAAAAATATCTTGATTTTTTAGAAAAGAGCCGCCGAAATTTACCGGAAATAATTTTCTATCGTTTTCTTTGCCTAGTTTCTGGTATTTATTGGCTGGCAATGGCTTTACATAACTTTCTTTACAGCCGGAAAATCTTCCCTTCTTACCGGACGCAGGCTAAAGTTATCAGCGTGGGGAACATTTCTTGGGCCGGTTCAGGCAAAACTTCTTTGGTTATCTGGCTAAAG
The DNA here is from genome assembly GCA_964577045.1 of uncultured Planctomycetia bacterium. GTDB lineage: Bacteria > Omnitrophota > Gorgyraeia > Duberdicusellales > 4484-171 > JAHKAJ01. The sequence continues at coordinate 518 of CAZNWL010000170.1, forward strand.
GAAATATTTTCCGGACAGTTGCGAACCGCAGTTCTAAGGCGTGGTTATGGCCATGATGAAGGAAAGCTTCTCTCCGATGCGGGTTGTAAAGTTTTTTCTTCTCCTGACCGTTTGAGTTTAGCCAAGGAGTTAGAGCCAAATTTTGAACTTTTTATCCTTGATGATGCTTTTCAATACCGGTGTTTACAGCGAAACATTGACCTAGTAGTAATGGGCGCGCGTGAATTTCGTAATAAGCCACGTTTGATACCGGCTTACTTTTTTCGGGAGCCTTTGACTTCTCTCAAGAGAGCAGATATGGTTCTGGTTAATTATTCCGAGGAAATTCCTGACCGGACGCAGATCATAGCTTTAGTGAGAAAGTTTTCGCCGCAAAGCCGGTTATTTTTTTCAGGTTATCAGGTCAAAGGTTTTTACGATTTGCAATCAAATCCAGTGGATTTAAACTGGCTCAAAGGAAAAAAAATAGCAGCTTTTACGGCTATCGGTTATCCGCAGGGCTTTTTTAACAAGCTGAAAGAATCAGGGCTCGATATTTTTCGTAAATTCGTTTACCCCGACCATTACGAGTTGAAAGAGGCTGAATACTTAAAGATTGAAGAGGAGTTGCTATCACAGGAAATTTCCGATCTGATAATTACCGCCAAGGATAAATACCATCTTCCTGCGAAAGAAAAGCGGCTTAATATTATAGTGATGGGGATAACTATTCAGATAGAAAATAAACAGGATTTTATTGAAGCGTTAAGGTCTAAATTATTTGCTAGGTCTATTTAAGATGTATAATTTTTGTAAATTCCTCCAGAGAGCGCTTTTTAAGGCCCCTTTTTGGGTAATTCATCTTTTAGCAAAATTTATCGGCCTTATATTCTATTGGCATCCGCGCAAGCGCCGCGTAGCCTTCCGTAACATAAAAATGGCTTTCCCCGAAAAGTCTTATCAAGAACTTTTACGTATTCTTAAAAGAAGTTTTCATTATCTGGCTTTGGATGTTATCGAGAACCTGATTGCGCCGAGAATTTATCCTTTTGTAACTATAAGAGGCGAGGAAAATATTACTTCTGACGGCGGGATATTCGTTGGCATTCACGCCGGAAATTGGGAAACAGCCATATCTCTTTTTGCGCATAAACGCACTTTTACTATCTATGCCAAACAACAAAGGAATAAGGAACTTGACCGTTTTTTGAATGAAGTGCGCGTTAAAGGAAAAATAAATGTAGTTTTTTCGATTAAGGAACTGATTAGATATTTAAAGGAAGGGCATCTAATCGGCATAGTCATTGACCACGGGGCCGAAAAAGATGCGCCGGTGGTGGAGTTCTTTTCGCATTTAGTCCCTACGCCTCGCGGTTCGGTCTATTTAGCGAAGAAATTTAATAAAAAAATATACCCCGATTTTTGCTACCGCAAAGACCTTTTCCATCATGTCAGCGAAATCGGCAAACCCATAGATGCTTCCGGAAAAAGTGACGAAGAAGTTTTGCAGTCGTTGAACAAAATTTCCGAAGATTATTTGAGGAAATACCCTTGGGAATACTTCTGGTACTATAAGCGTTTTAAGCGTAAATTAAACCGTGAAATAGTACTTTTGACCGATGGAAAGCTAGGCCATTTCAAACAAACCGAAGCCCTGTTACGGATATTATCCGAAAAAAAACAGCTCTTACATAGCCGGACAGTCGCCGTTGCTTATCGCAGCCAATTTCACCGTTTCCTTGCCGATATTTTTGCCACTTGTATCAGCCGCCATAATTTGATTTCCGGAAAGCTGCTTTCCTGGGTGGTGGATAAAAAAACTTGGCGGGCTTTAGACAGTGTTTGCGCTGATTTAGTAATTAGTACCGGAAGCATCGCTGCTCCGGCGAATAAATTGCTGGCATCTTACCTGGGTGCGAAATCAGTAGTAATCTTACGCCCGAATGTGCCTTTGAGAAAATTTGACCTGGCAATTATACCTGAACATGACCGTATTCCCGGCCCCCAAGCCGTAACAATCAAAGGCGCGCTTTGTTATCCGGGAAATCTAGAAGAAAAAATTAACCAGTGTAAAAATACCTTTAACCTTAGCCAAAGCAAAAAGATTTGTTTTTTTCTCGGCGGGCCGCTTTTGGAT
>CAZNWL010000171.1:0-2628 GCA_964577045.1 uncultured Planctomycetia bacterium
CCTTACTCCAGGCCAATTATCTAAGAGATTAGAGGTCAAAGAGGCAAAGGATACGGGCATTCTTCAACTAGAAGCGGAAGATAACGACTCTGGAAGAGCAAAGGAAATAGCCAATGCCTGGGCGCAAGAATACATAGGGTATAGCCAAGAGTTAATCTTGGGGGATGTCAAAGGAACGGGCGAATTTATCACCGATCAATTTGAGGTAGTCAAACAAAATCTTATCCGCGCCGAAGAGGCAATCAAAGATTTTAAGAATAAATATAAGATTGACCTAATGCGCGCAGAACTAGATATCAAGAAGAAAAAGTTAAATGAGTATAAAAATGAAGTCATTGATATAAATATTTCCTTAAATACGCAGAGAGATGCCTTGGAAGAATTTAAAAAAGAAATTGAAAAACAGGAGAAATTCATCATTGTCTCCAAAGCGATAACAAATGATGCCTTATGGCAGAAAAGCGAGAAGGATCTTTCAGGGCTCGATAAGAAAAAACTGAGGAGCGAAGAAATAAACCCTATCTATAAAAACCTTGAAACAAAGATTGTCGATACTGGAATAAGCCTGAATACATTAAAGCAGAAAAGAGAGTATTTGACAAATGACATTAAGCAATTTCAAAAGGATATAGATGAATTAGAGAAAACCATAAATCAAAAGGAATTTGAGTCGACCCAATTAAATCGCCAGGCGGGAATTTATAAAAGAACCTATGATGGCTTATCGGTTAAAATCGAAGAGGCACGCATTGCTAAAGCTATCCAGTTGGGGGAAGTAAAAATCGTCTCCCCCGCTTTTAAACCCGAGAAGCCCGTATGGCCAAATAAAAAACTAAATGTCGCTATCGCGGGAATTTTAGGGCTGATACTTGGCGTATTTGTGGTGTTTTTCCAAGAATATTGGACAAAGAGCAAGGCATAAGGACGAATACTTCCAGGTTGCCCAAAGCCGGATACAAAACGCAAAGGAGCCCGGCAGCCACAACTACACCTTCGCCGGCTTAAGACACAACAACGAAAACCTCCCTGCTTCTTGAGGATAAAGCTAAAGCGGAGAGGTTGATTAGATATTTTAATGAGATTGAATAACATGAGGGACGCCTTTTTCAGGTTTTTCGAAAAAAGTGTCTCCTTAAAAATAGATCTTAATCCTAATAACTTACCAGATTAAATGCATAAAAATAAAAGAAAAGTATATTTAGTTGCCGGTGCCCGGCCAAATTTTATGAAAATTGCCCCCCTATATAAAGAATTCAGAAAGTCTTTCGTTTTTAAGCCGGTTATCGTCCATACCGGCCAACATTACGATAAAAATATGTCTCATCAGTTTTTTAGAGACCTCGGAATGCCAACCCCGCGCTTTTATTTGGATGTTGGGTCGGGTTCGCATGGGGCACAGACCGCGAAAGTAATGGAAAGATTTGAAAAGATTTGTTTGGAAAATAGGCCCGATTTAATTGTGGTTGTGGGAGATGTAAACTCAACTATGGCGGCGGCAATTGTTGCCGCTAAACTTTTGATTCCTTTAGGGCATGTAGAAGCGGGGTTACGTTCTTTCGATAGAACAATGCCCGAAGAAATAAACAGGGTTGTTACGGATACTCTTTCGGATTATCTATTTACTACCAGCAAAGACGCAAATGAAAACTTAAAAAAAGAGGGGATAGCGGAAGACAAGATATTTTTCGTTGGAAATGTAATGATAGATACCTTATGCGCCTTTAAGGAGAAAGCAAAAAATTCATTAATTTTGGATAAGCTTAAACTTTCAAAAAAAGAATACGCTGTTCTTACACTTCACCGGCCTTCGAATGTCGATGATAAAAAAGCATTCAAGAAAATAGTAAGAATTCTGGAAGATATCTCTAAAAGAATTACAATAGTATTTCCGGTTCATCCCCGGACCAAAAAGCAAATAGAAAAACCAGGCAATAAAGGCGTATTTAAAAAATTAATGTGCGTAGAACCGATTGGTTATATAGATTTCTTAAGATTGTTGAGTGAATCCAGGTTTGTGTTGACTGATTCAGGAGGAATTCAGGAAGAAACTACAATATTAGGAACTCCTTGCCTTACGCTGAGAGAAAACACCGAAAGGCCGGTAACAATTACTGAGGGAACGAATGTTTTAACCGGGGTGAATGAAGAAAAAATAATGAATGAGGTAAAAAAGATATTAAACGGTTCCGTAAAGCGTGCCCGGCGCCTGGAATTATGGGACGGCAAGGCCGCGGAAAGGATTGTCAGAGTACTGGAACGCGATTTTAGAGGAGTAAGAGGATGAAGCAGGTTTTGTTAAGAAAAGGCGGCATAATTGTTGATGAGGTCCCGGCTCCGGTTGTGGGAAAAGGGCAAGTGCTGGTTGAGGTGGCGTATTCTCTGATCAGCACTGGCATGGAAATCAGCGCGGTAAGCGGAGCGCGCAAGTCTCTTTTAAAAAAAGCGTTAGATAATCCGGATAACATTAAAAAAGTTTTTGCCTATTTAAAGAACGCGGGAATTAAAAAAACCGTGGATACGGTAAAAAATAAAATTGAATCCGGGCAGTCTTTAGGATATTCCTGTTCAGGAATAGTTATCGGAGTTGGAGAAGGGGTATCCGGATTTAAAACAGGAGATAAAATAGCC